>NZ_VFTH01000029.1:0-52165 GCF_006439375.1 Mesorhizobium sp. B4-1-1 | reverse complement strand
GCCCATGACTTCCCGGGTGGGGCGCCGCCCATGACTTCGTCATTCTAGGGCGGAGCAAGGAGCGAAGCGGCGCAGCGTAGACCCTAGAATCCATTCCGTAACGTTCGAGCGCCGCAGCGATGCAGAACTGGCGGCGTTAGCGCCAGCGCTCCTTCTGGACCGCTGCTTTCTTCGGTTGATGTCACGGAATGGATCCTCGGGTCTGCGCTGCGTCGCTACGCTCCTTGCTCCGCCCGTGGATGACGAAGTTCACCGCCAAGCCTAAGCCGCCGATTGCGGCAACACGAACGGCATGTTCGCGGCCGGCAGCGCGCCGACCTTGAGCCGGCAGTCGAACACTTTCTCGATCAGCTCGTCATTGAGCACGTCCGTCGGCGAGCCGGCGGCGGCCAGTTGGCCGTGGGAAAGCACGAAAATCCGGTCGGCATACATGGCCGTCAGGTTGAGGTCGTGCAGTATCGCCACCACGCCACCGCCGCGCCGGGCGAAGTCACGGGCGATGTTCATGATGATGAGCTGGTGCTTGACGTCGAGGCTGGAGACAGGTTCGTCGAGGAAGAGATAGCGCGGCCTGCCCTCGAGCACCGGCGCCCAGACCTGGCAGAGCACGCGGGCAAGCTGCACGCGCTGCTGCTCGCCGCCGGAAAGCTCCTGGTAGAAGCGGCCGGCAAAACCGTCGAGGTCGACGCGCGCCAGCGCCCGCTCCGGCAAACGCGCATCCTCGCCGGGCAGCACGCCGGAGCGCCCGCCGATCAGGCCGAGGCGAACGATCTCGCGCACCGTGAAGGGAAAGGACAGCGCTGTCGATTGCGGCAGCACCGCGCGCAGCGTGGCTGCCTCGACAGGCCTCATGGCCGACAGGTCGCGGCCGTTGAGCGTGACGGTGCCGGTATAGGCGAGCTCGCCGGTCAGCGCCTTGAGCAGGGTCGTCTTGCCGGACCCGTTCGGTCCGACGATGGCCGAGACCGCGCCGGGCCGTGCGGCGAAATCGACATGCGAGACGATGCGCTTGCCGCCGATCGCCACCGAGATGTCGCGCGCTTCGATCATGGCAGCTCACAGATCAATGACGCCGCGCTTGCGCAGCAGGATCCACAGGAAGAACGGCGCGCCGGCAACCGCCGTGACGATGCCGATCGGCAATTCGGCCGGCGCGACGATGGTGCGGGCGACCGCGTCGGCTAGCAGAAGCAGCGAGGCGCCGAGCAGAGCGGAAGCCGGCAGCAAATAGCGGTTGTCCGGGCCCATCGCCAGCCGCAGGACATGCGGCACGACGATGCCGATGAAGCCGATGCCGCCGCTGACCGCGACCGAAGCGCCGACCGCCGCCGACACCGCGACGATGGCCGTGTATTTCAGCCGCTGCACCGGAATGCCGAGATGACCCGCGGTCGCTTCGCCCAGCGCCAGCGCGTTGAGGCCGCGCGACAGGAGCGGCATCGCCGATAGCGCCAGCACGATCACCGGCCCCACGGTGCCGATCTTCGGCCATGTCGCGCCGGCAAGCGAACCGAGCTGCCAGAAGGTCAGGTCGCGCAACTGCCGGTCGTCGGCCATGAAGATGAGGATGCCGGTGAGCGCCATGGCAAGAGCGCTGATGGCGATACCGGCAAGCAGCATCGTGGCGACCGACGTCCGCCCCTGGCGCGTGGCGATGGCATAGAGCAGCAACGTCACCGCCAGCCCGCCGAAGAAGGCGGCGAGCGGCAGCGCGAGCGTGCCCAATGCAAGCGTGACGGGCGCAAGCCATGTGGTGCCGAGCACGATGATCGCCACCGCGCCGAGGCTGGAGCCGGCGGAGACCCCGATCAGGCCGGGATCGGCAAGCGGATTGCGGAACAGCCCCTGCATCACCGCGCCACAGACGGCGAGCGCCGCACCGATCAGCGCGCCGAGCAGCACGCGCGGCATGCGGATGTCGTAGACGATCAACTGGTCGCGCGCGGCCAGCGCCGCGTCGGCGGGCATGGCGCCCGTAAACCAGTCGCGGATGACGCGGACGGCGGAGGCGTCGGAGGCGCCTGACGTCAGCGACAGGGACACGCAGAGCGCGAGCGCCAGGCACAAGAGCAGGATGACGAACCTTGCCCGGGCCGAGCGGTCGCCATCGGCCGCCATCACCCTGACCGCGCCGGCAATGGACTGTTCGACCATCGCCGCTCAGTCCGTGACCTGGTTGCCATAGAGCTCGACCGCAAGGTCGTGGATGGCTTCGGCGGTTCGCGGGCCGAAGCCGAGCAGGTAGCCGCCCCACATGCTGATCATCTTGCGGCTGGTGCCCGCCGGTGTCGAGGCGACGGCCGAGTTGGCGAACAGCTCCTCTTCCGAGATCGGCGGTCCGCCGCCCTTCATCGTCAGGATGACATCCGGCCTTGCGCTGACGATCGCCTCGTCGGTCATCCCTTTGTAGCCGGAAAAGCCCTCGACCGCGTTGACCGCGCCGGCAAGCTTGATGATGCCGTCGGCCGCCGTGTCGCTGCCCGCGGCAAGGATCTTGCCGCCTTGCGTCGACAGCACGAACAGCACGCGCTTGCGCTCCTTGATCGCAGCCGTCCGCTTTTCAGCCGCCGTCAGCTTCGCGTCCGTCTCCGCGGCGAGCTTCTCCGCCTTCGCCTCGACCCCCAGCGCCTTGCCGACGATGCGGATCTTTTCGAGGATGCCCTTATGATTGTAGTGGTCCGGCACTTCGATGAAGGGCACGCTCGACTTCTTCAGCACGTCGACCGCTTCTTTCGGACCGCTGCCGTGCAGCGCCAGGATTCCGGTCGGATTGACCGACAGGACACCCTCGGGCGAGAGCGCGCGCATGTAACCGACATCCGGCAGCTTCGCCGCCGCCTCGGGATAGTTGCTGGTCGAATCGCGGGCCACGAGACGGCCTTCCTCGCCGAGCGCGTAGACGATCTCGGTGATCGAGCCGCCTATGGAGGCGATCCGCGAGGCGTCCGGAAAGACGGCCACCCCCTCGTTAACGCCGGCCGGCGGCGCGGTGAACGCGAGCAGGACACCGAGCATCGGCGCAAGCGCCGCGCGGAAACTGAGAACAAAGCGCATTGGGTGCTACCTCATGCAGCGGTCGGATTGGGGATGCGGGGCAGGTTCTCGGCCAGGAGGCGCCAGTCTTCCCGCTCGCCTTCGCCTTCATGACGCTTGCCGAAGAACTGGATGATCATGTCGCCATTGGCGTCATAGGCCTCCAGCGAGGTGACATGGCCGTCCTTGGTGGGCTTCCGCACCGCCCAGACTTCATGGATGTGGTCGGCCCTCAGATGCAGATGGAAGGTCTCGTCGAGCACGTTGATCCACGGGCCCATCGGCTGGACCGACCTGATCGGGCCGGAATGGATCTGGATGCAGCCGCGGTTGCCCACGAAGCACATGATGGGCATCTCGCCTGCCGCCGCGTGATGGAACATGGCGCTCACCGCGTCGTTGTCGAGCAGCCAGGCATAATCCTGGCCCACCATGCGCACCGCCTCGCGGCGGCTGAGCTTCAGCGTCTTCAGCATGCCGAAGAACTGATGCACATCGGTGAGCCGGCTCCAGCGGTCGCGCAGATCGTCGATCGAGGCAACAGAACCCTGCCCCTCACCCTCTCCTTCCGCCGCGCTTGGGAGGATCGCGACTGTCGGCTCCTGGTTCGGCGATTCGAGGCTCGCCACCAATTTCTGGTAGGCATGGAGATTGGATGCGGGCTTCAGATGCACCTTGTGCACCGCCTCGCCCGCCGCATCGAAGAACTGCAGACTGCGGCGGATTTCGCCGCCGTCGCGTTTCTCTACGGCAAAGCCATGCGCCCAGACCTTTGGGAAGACGCGCAGGTCGATGTTTTCGCCGAGCACCATAGCGTTGTGGTTGCCGGTGACGACCTTGTCGTAGACGCCGATCTTTTCATGCACGGCGCTTTCGTTGCGGGTCAGCGCCATCACCTCGCCGACCGCCTCGAGGCCGGTCAGCAGATCGTTGACGCGCGGCTCGACGCGGACAGCGCCGACGCCGCAATGCGCCGCGACCAGCTCCGCTTCCGAAATGCCCAATTGCGCCGAAAGATCGCGCTCCCGCATTTTCGGATTTTCTCCTCGCGCCCGCCGGATTTCCTCCGGCGACGGCTTAACGCGCCGGTCCATGACTTCCACCTGCAATGTTGTCTTCCACCTGTGATGTCTGATCAATGCTCGCCTGTCCCACCGCCGATCCTCACTTGTTGAGGATCAGCTTGCCTTGGCGGGTGATCTTCAGGCGGTAAAGCGCGCCGTGATGCTCGATGCCGATCTCGTGCTCGCCCTGGAACAGCGTGTTGCTGGACAGCGTCCTCACCGCCAACGGCATCCTTTCGTAACGCATCTGCGTGTCCTCCGGGCGGCTGACGCGATAGCGGAAATCGTTGGGATTGTGCGTGTTCATCGGGTCGGTCCTTTCCTCTGACGGCCACCTTGGCCGCAGCCTCATAAAATGCCGATTAAATTCTTGACTAGAATAATCATGTTTACTAGTCAGTGCATTACAGGACTAAATGAGTCAAGATTTAAGACGCCGGACGTGATCAAAAATGCGAGCGAGCCACTGGCCAGCCAGCTGTGAGCCTGAATCTGGAGTTGGGGCATGGGGTTGGTGACTTGGGGACGGACGGGCCTGGCGGGCGACAGCGCGGGCCCGGGCTTCCGATCGTTGGCGCGGGCGATGGCGATATTGATGGCCGGTTCGGCGGTGATCGCGCTTGGCGCGCCCGCCGCCAAAGCGCAGCAGGCCGCGCAGCCGGCGGCCGACCAGCAGCAGGCCGATCAGAAAAAGAAGGCTGATGAAAAGGCCGCGGCCGAAGAAACCCTGCTCGACAAGATCCTCGTCATCAGCCGCACGGGCGAAACGGCGATCCAGTCGCTGGCCTCGGCCAGCCATGTCGACCAGGAGCAACTCGACCGCCGCATGGCGACCACGCCGAACGAAATGCTGCTCGGCGTGCCCGGCGTCGCCGTCCAGGCCGACGCGCGCCGCGTCAGCTCCAGCATCAACATCCGCGGCCTGCAGAATTTCGGCCGCGTCGCGGTCATCGTCGACGGCGCCCGGCAGGACTTCCAGCGCTCGGACCACGGCACGCAGTCGACCTTCTATGTCGATCCCGAGCTCATCAAGTCGGTCGACGTCATCCGCGGTCCGGTCGCCAACACCTACGGTTCCGGCGCCATCGGCGGCGTCGTCTTCTTTGACACCAAGGACGCAGCCGATTTCCTCAAGCCGGAAGAGACCTGGGCCGGATCATTGACCGGGCGCTATGAAAGCAACGGCAAGGGCTGGACCACCAGTGCCACCGGCGCCTACCGGATCAACGAGAACTGGGACGTTCTGGGCAACATCGTCTACCGCGACTACGACGACTACAAGAATGGCGGCGGCGATACCGTTGCCGGCACCGGTTTCGACGTGTTGAGCGGCCTGCTCAAGACCACCATACGCCCGACCGAGGACAGCGAATTGAAGCTCGGCTGGGTCGGCTCGGGCGACGGATGGACGGAAACCAGCGGTGGCGTGCCGGCCAATGACGTCGATCTGAAGTCGAACACCTTCACGGCCCGCTACAACATCACCGACGATGCCAGGAGCTGGCTCGACCTCCACATCAACGCTTCCTACAACAAGACGGTTCTCGACCTGACCACGCTCACCGCGCAGAATCGCTTCGATCCGACCACCGGCCTGCCCGTGGTGCTGCCGGCCGGCTCGCTGTCCACTTTCGATGTCGGCACGACCGGCATCGACATCTGGAACACGTCGCGCTTCGAGACGGCGAGCGTCGCGCACGAATTGACCTATGGCGGCGACTGGGTCGGCGACGATGTCGAGACCGGCGGCACGGTCGGCGGCGACAACTTCTACACGCCATCGGGCAAGCGCAACGTCTCCGGCGCCTATATCCAGGACAAGCTGACCTGGGAGTGGCTCGAGGTCATTGGCGGCCTGCGCTACGACAATTACAGCCTGAAGGACGACACGAATGAGACCTCCGGCGACCGGGTATCGCCGCGCATCACCATCGGCGTCTCGCCCTTCGAAAGCGCCGGCCTGGCCGGACTGCAATTCTACGGCACCTATGCGGAAGGCTATCGATCGCCCTCGCTGACCGAGACGCTGATCAGCGGCAACCATCCGGCCGGCGTCAGCTTCCCGTTCCTGCCCAACCCGAACCTGAAGCCCGAGACCGGCAAGACCGTCGAGTTCGGCGTCAACTACAAGCAGAACGATATCATCGAGGGCGGCGACGCGCTGCGGCTCAAGGCTGCCTATTTCAACAACAATGTCGACGACTACATCGACGGCGTGACGCTCTCGCCCTTCGATCCGACCAGCGGCTGCCCGTTCGGCCCGGGCATTCCGATCTGCTTCCAGTACCAGAACTTCGCCAAGGCCAAGATCAACGGCTTCGAGCTGGAAAGCGTCTACGACGCCGGCTGGGGCTATGCCGGCCTGTCCGCCTCCATCATCAATGGGCACACCATCTCCTATGAAGGCGAGCGCGCCGACCTGGCCACCGCCCCCTCTTCCCAGGTGACGGCCCAGCTCGGCCTGCGCTTCCTCGAGGACAAGCTGACCGTCGGCGGCGAAGTGCAGTACAATGGCAAGCCCAAGGGCAATCCGGTGGCCAAGGACTATACGTTGGTCAACGCCTTCGCCAGCTACCAGGCGACGGACAATCTCAAGCTCGACTTCCGCGCCGACAATCTGTTCGACGTCAAATACACCAACCCGCTCAACGGAAGCACGACCACCGTTCTCTACGAACCCGGCGTCACGCTGAAGCTGGCGGCAACCATGCGCTTTGGAGGTTGAGGAAGACATGAAACGCTTCACGGCATCCTTTCGTCTGCTGACCTCGACGTTTGCGATGGTGCCGGCGTGGGCCCAGTCCGCGCCGGCTCCGGCCCTGAACCTGGAGCTCAATGCGGCGCAGCCTTCGGACAAGGGCTGCCGGCTTACCTTCGTCGTCAACAACGCGCTCGGCGCCGACCTGTCCAAGGCGGCTTTCGAGATTGCGCTGTTCAACGAGGCCGGCGCCGTCGACCGTCTCACCGTGCTCGATTTCAAGGACCTGCCGGCAGGCAAGACCAAGGTCACCCGCTTCGACCTTGCCGGCGCCGACTGCGGCAAGCTCAGCCGCGTGCTGATCAACGGCGCGACGCAATGCGCCGGCAACGGCTTCGAGCCGGCGGCCTGCATGCGCGGCCTGAAAACCTCGACCAGGACCGCCATCGCTTTCGGCGTATAGGGTGGGACTGCATCCGGCCTTCCCGCTTGACGCAATGGCGTGGCCTGCCTGCGGTCCACCGCCATGGGCGGCAACCGATCTTGATTTGACAATTCCTTGTCACGTGCGGCAGGTCTCGGCGCGAGACATGCAGGATATCGATCACCCTTCCGATGCAGGCAGTGAACTGGCGATCAAGCCGGCCGAGCCGCTCACGCGGACGCGGCAATCCGCGCGAGACCGCAGATGGACGGTGGCGATCATCGCCTCCGGCCTGCTCCACGGCGCCGCCGCGGCGGCGTTTCTGATCGCACCCGCGGGGACATTCGACTCCGCGGACCCGATCAGGGCCGAGGGCGCCGACCAGTCCGGCGCCAACGTCATCGGCAGCGCCTTGGATGACCAGGCGTCCGGCGCGGTGGATGTTACCCTGGTGCCGGATCCGCAACCGGCAAAACGCCAAGCCGTCCAGCCCGCTCCGCCGCAACCGGTCAGTGAACAGGTGACGCCTCGGCCTCCGCCGGAAGCCGTCAAGGAGCCGGCCCCGACGCCGGATATCCTGGCAGCCGCCACGCCGCGCCACGATGATCGGAGCGTCCCCACGGACAGCAAGCCGACGCCCGCGATCGAGCCGCAAAGCACACAAGCGCCCCCTGCCGAGCCTGGGCAATCACCGGTCCCGAGCGCGACATCGAGCGCGCCGGCCGGATCGGCGGGGCCAAGTGAACCCGTTGAACCGCGCGGCACGGCGGATGGCGACACGCGCGATGCGCCGGTCATCGCCAGCAAGGGTAAGAAACAGGCCGCCGGCAATGCGCTCGAATCCCGCTACAGCGGTGAAATCCAGAAGAAGCTTGCCCGCGCCAACCGTCGCGTTTCGAAATCGATCCAGGCCAAGGCTCGCAACAATGCCAGGGTGGTTTTCGTCGTCGCGGCCGACGGCAGCGTCAGCGACCTGCAGCTCGCTGAGAGTTCAGGGTCCGCCGAGCTCGATCAGTTCGCTTTGACGCTGGTGCGCAAGCAGGCACCGTTCCCTCCCATTCCGCCCGAGACCGGAAAATCAAGTTGGGTGTTCAAGGCGCGGATCGGCCCTTTTTGAAACTTCGCCATCCTAAGAATTCATCCATTTCGAAAGGAACCAGATGTACATCGCCATGAACCGCTTCAAGGTCCAGAACGGCTCGGAAGAAGCCTTCGAGGACGTCTGGAAGAACCGCGATTCAAGCCTCTCCGAAATGCAGGGATTCAGGGAATTCCACCTGCTGCGCGGTCCGGTCAACGATATCGAGGGCTATACGCTGTTTGCCTCGCACACCGTCTGGGCAAGCCAGGAGGATTTCGTCGCCTGGACGAAATCGGAGAACTTCCGCGCCGCCCATCGCAATGCCGGCGGCTCGAAAGTGCACTATCTCGGCCATCCCCAATTCGAGGGCTTTTCGGTCGTCGAAGGCGCCTGAGCGTCGCCGGTTCGCGACGGCGCTTCCAGCCTTGCTCGCCTGTTATGCAGCCGCCAGCAGGCTGGCGTTACCGCCTGCGGCCGTCGTGTCGACGCAGACCGCGCGCTCATGCGCGTAAGCCGCCGGGTTGAGCACCTCGCTGACCAGCGGCACGATCGGCCCGGCGCGCTCGGCGATCACCTTGCGCACGATCCGTGCCGCCTCTGGCGTGCCGGAGAAGGCGACGACATCGACCCGCAGCGAGCGCGCCTCGACCGGATCGGGCCGGCCGTCGATGGCCGCCAGCGGCAGGCCCTTGCCGGTCAGCGCCGACAGCGCCGCCGGAGCGCCCGGCGCTACCGCCAGCACGGCATTGCCGGCCGCGAGTGCCTGGATCGTCTGGGAAAGCAGCGTCTCGGCATCCGGGCCGAGGCACAGCACCCTTCCGCGCGGCGACAGCGACAGCGTGTTGGCTTCGCCGGTCGGTCCCGGCAGGTCGACCTGGCCGAAATCGAGGCTTGCTGCGGCGGCGATTGCCGCCGCGCCCTTGCCACGCAGATGCTTCCTCAGGATCGCCACGCGATCCGGCCGCGTCGACCAGCCGCCGAGCGTCGGATCCGGCAAATTGTCGGCAAGCTCCGTCGCCGTCACCTTGTGACCCTCGCCAACCTCGGTGCCTGCCTCCGGCCCCTTGCGGAAACGGCGCAGGTAATGCGGCCCACCGGCCTTTGGGCCGGTGCCCGACAGCCCCTCGCCGCCGAAAGGCTGCGAGCCGACGACGGCGCCGATCTGGTTGCGGTTGACATAGATGTTGCCGGCATGGATGCCGTCGACGAAATGCTGGACGCGGCCTTCGATGCGGGTGTGCAGGCCGAAGGTCAGGCCGTAGCCCTTGCGGTTGATGGCGGCGATCACCGCGTCGATCTCGTCGGCATCGAAGGTCGCGACATGCAGCACCGGGCCGAACACCTCGCGCTCCATTTCCTCTATGCCTTTGACGCGGAAGACATGCGGCGCGACGAAACGGCCGGTTGCCGGCGCTTCCAACTTCGCAATCAGCCGGCCTTCCAGCCCTTTCTTCTTGCAATAGTCGCTGATCGAAGCTTGCGCCTCATCGTCGATGACCGGGCCGACATCGGTCGAGATGGCCCAGGGATTGCCGATAGTGAGCGCTTCCATCGCGCCCTTCAGCATCTCCAGCATCTTCTTCTCGACGTCCTTCTGGACGTAGAGCACGCGCAGCGCCGAGCAGCGTTGGCCGGCGCTTTGGAAGGCCGAGGCGAGAATGTCGCGCACCGCCTGCTCCGGCAACGCGGTGGAATCGACGATCATCGCGTTCAAGCCGCCCGTCTCGGCGATCAGCATGGCATCGGGCGCCGCGGTCTCGGCCAGCTGCTTTTCGATCAGCTTGGCGACCTCGGTCGAGCCGGTGAAGCAGACACCCGCAATGCGCGGGTCGGCGGTGAGCGGCGCGCCGACCGACGGGCCGTCGCCCGGCAGAAGCTGGATGACGTCCTCCGGCACACCGGCCTCGCGCAGCATCTCGACGGCGCGGAAGGCGATCAGCGGCGTCTGCTCGGCCGGCTTGGCGACGACCGAATTGCCGGTGACCAAAGCCGCGGCGATCTGGCCGGTGAAGATCGCCAGCGGGAAGTTCCACGGCGAGATGCAGACGATCGCGCCGCGCGCTTGCGTGCCCGCTTCGGCATTAGTCGCCTCGGTCGCGTAATAGCGCAGGAAGTCGACCGCCTCGCGCACCTCGGCGACCCCGTCGGCCAGCGACTTGCCGGCCTCGCGGGTGGCGAGAGCGAAGAATTCGGCGGCATTGGCTTCGTAGAGGTCGGCGGCGCGGTTGAGGATCGCGGCGCGCTCGGCAACCGGGCGCTTCGCCCAGGCGGGTTGCGCGTCGACGGCGATGCGCACGGCGGTCGCCACCTGTTTGGCCGCCGCCTCGTGCACGGTGCCGACGACCTCGTCGGGCTTTGCCGGATTGACGATCTGGCGCGGCTTGCCGTAGCCGGCGGCGCGCGTGACCGGCTTCGCGTGCCAGCGGTCCGTTCCGGCGAATTCCGCCCTCGCCTTGTCGATGGCCGCCAGCGTCACCGGATCGGTGATGTCGAAGCCCCTGGAATTGCGGCGTCCGGCGCCGAAAATCGCGGCGGGGCACGCAATCGCCGGATTGGCGGCCGGCCCCTGCGTCTCGACGGCCTCGAGCGGATCACGCGCGATCTCCTCCGGCTCGACCTCCTCGTCGGTCAACTGGTGGACGAAGGAGGAGTTGGCGCCGTTTTCCAGCAGGCGCCGCACCAGATAGGCAAGCAGGTCGGAATGCGCGCCGACCGGCGCGTAGATGCGGCAGCGCGTGCCTTCGGCCTGGCGCACCGTCTCGTGCAGCGCTTCGCCCATGCCGTGCAGGCGCTGGAACTCGAAGCTGTCGCGGTCCTTCGCCATCGACAGGATGGCCGCCACGGTATGCGCATTGTGGGTGGCGAACTGCGGGTAGATGCGGTCGGTCATCGACAGCAGCTTTTTCGCGCAGGCCAGATACGAAACGTCGGTGTTGGCCTTGCGGGTGAAGACCGGATAGCCGGACAGGCCGAGCGTCTGCGCCCGCTTGATCTCGGTGTCCCAGTACGCGCCCTTGACCAGCCGGACCATGATCCGACGGTCGTATTTTTTCGCGAGCGCGTAGAGCCAGTCGATGGCGAAGGCCGCGCGAGGCCCATAGGCCTGGACGACGACGCCGAACCCGTCCCATCCGGCGAGCTCCGGCTCGGCCAGCACGCGCTCGATGACGTCGAGCGACAGGTCGAGCCGGTCGGCCTCCTCGGCGTCAATGTTGAGGCCCATGCGCGAATGCCGCGCCGCTAGCGCCAGCGACAGAAGCCGCTCGGCCATCACCGGCAGCATCTTTTCCTTCTGCGCCTCTTCGTAGCGCGGGTGCAGCGCCGAGAGCTTCACCGATATGCCGTGGTTGTAACGGATGTCGGGCCCGTTGGAGCCGGAATCGAGCGAGGAGATCGCGTCGGCATAGGCGCGGTGGTAGCGCAGGGCATCGGCTTCCGTGCGGGCCGCTTCGCCCAGCATGTCGAAGGAATAGAGATAGCCCTTCTGCGTCATCGGCCGGCCGCGCTTGATCGCCTCGGCGATGGTGCGTCCGAGCACGAACTGCTCGCCCATCTCGCGCATGGCGGCGGCCACCGCCTTGCGGATCACCGGCTCGCCCAGCCTGCGCACCATGGCGCGCAGCGTGCCTTCGATGCCGCCCTCGCCTTCGTCGAGCACGCGGCCGGTCAGCATCAGCGCCCAGGTCGAGGCGTTGACGAAGATCGAGCTCGAGCCGCCCGAATGCGCCGACCAGTCATGCGGCGCGATCTTGTCGGCGATGAGGTCGTCCATCGTCTCGGTGTCGGGCACACGCAGCAGCGCTTCGGCCAGGCACATCAGCGCCACGCCTTCCTTGGTCGACAGGCCGTAGGCAGAGAGGAAGACCTCCATCAGCCTGGGATCGGTCGAGCCGCGCACCGCGCGCACCAGGTCGGCCGCGCGGGCCGAGATCGCCTTGCGCTCCTCGTCCGACAAGCCCGCCGTCGCCGAAAGGCGCTTCACCGCCTCGTCTTCGTCGGGCAAATAATTGGCGCGGATCTGCTGGCGGATGGCGTCGAGCGGCATGTCGGGTCCGTGAAAGCGAGCGTGAGTGAGCGGTCTGGCGATCACCGGACCGAATGGCGCAAGCTAACACAGCTGCGAAATTTCAGCCGGTCCAAAGAAATCGACAAGGCAGTCCGTTCGATCTATCATATAGGTATTCTTTCAATCGTATTGACTGCAATATCGATGACTGAAGACCAATTGGACCGCATCGACCGCAACATCCTGACCGCGCTTGGGCGCGACGGCCGGCTTTCCATGTCGGAACTTGCAAGCAAGGTCGGCCTGTCGAAGACACCGGTTCAGGCACGCGTGAAGCGGCTGGAGAAGGACGGCTATATCAGAGGCTACCGCGCAGTCATCGACCGCGAGCGCATGGGTGAAGGCCACGTCGCCTTCGTCCAGGTGAAACTGTCGGACACGCGTTCGGCGGCGCTCGACGCCTTCAACCGCGCGGTGCAGGGCGTGGCGGAGATCGAGCAGTGCCACATGATGGCCTCGAGCTTCGACTATCTGTTGAAGGTCCGCACCACCGACATCGCCGCCTATCGGCGGGTGCTCGGCGAGCGCATATCGGCCCTGCCCCACGTCGCCCAGACCTCGACCTTCGTGGCGATGGAAACGGTGAAGGACCGCTAATCCGACAGCGTTTTCAGGAAAGCCACCAGCGCCGCCCGCTCGCGCTCGGAAAGGTCGAGCGAGTGCACTTCGGAAACGCCTTCGACGGCAAGCGGCGCTTTCGAATAATGCGCCACCACCTCGTCGAGTGTCGAGAACTGGCCGGCATGCATGTAGGGCGGCCGGCTTGCGGCGCCCCTGAGCGACGGCGTCTTGTAGGCGCGCATGATCTGCGGACCGTCCTTGACCATGAAGCGCAGCTCGCGGCAGGCGCTTTCGTCGCCGTCACGGAATTTGCCCAGACAGTTGAAAGGGTCGGCCTCTACCTGCGCCACGGCATCGACACGCCCGCGGTCCGGCGGCAAGCCGTCGACGGGCGGCACGCCGGTGTTGTGGAAGGAGTTGTCGGTGAAGCGCGGCCCGTTGTGGCAGGTGACGCAATTGGCCTTGCCGATGAACAGCTTCAGCCCAAGAACCTCCTCCGGCGAAAACACCGCATCCCCTACCGGCTTGGCGCCGGTCGCGAGATCGATGGCAAAACGGTCGAAACGCGTTTGCTGAGGCTCGATCGACCGTTCGAAGGCGGCGATCGCCTTGCCGATATTGGCATAAACGCGGTTGACGTCGTCTTGCTGGCCGGCGGGCATGGCGTTCCACGCCGCCTTCTCGGCATCCGTGCCGAGAGGGCTGGCATTGGCCGGCACGGTCGAAAGGTCCGGCAGCGGCCCGAAGATACGTTCATAGCGCTCGCCGAACCGCTTCTTGATGTAATGCGCGAAAGCGGCCCGGTTGCCTGCCTGCTCCAGCGGATTTTCGAGCGGCGTCAGCGCCTGCGCCCACAGGCTGTCGCGCCTGCCGTCCCAGAAGAACCAGGGATCGCGCGCCACGCCTGCCAGCGGCATGGTGCGGCGGTTGGTGCGGCTGACGCCGACCGCCTGCGGCAGGTCGTCCTGGAACTGGCGGTCGATCTTGTGGCAGGTCGAGCAGGACACCGTCCCGTCGCGGCTCATGCCGACATCGAAGAACAGCGTCGAGCCAAGCGCGGCGGCGGCCGGCACATCCGCATACTGGTTCGTGGTGTCGGGTTTGAGCGAGGGCAAGGTGTTCAACGCCAGTGAGGCGATGGTCTTGTTCTCCGCATCGCTGAACTGCGGCTTGCCGCAACCGCCGAGGAGCAAGAGCGTCGCCAATGCGAGCAGACCTGCAACGCTGGCCAGCCGTCTCATCGCCCGCTCACAACACGACGTTGAAGACGACGGAATCGGACCCGGCCGCCGCCGAAATACCGAAGTGCAGCTGCCACCAGCCGCTCATCGTGAACTTCACGCCGTCGATGCGGTAGCGTCCGTCGCCGAGGTAATCGGTCGCCTGCGGACTGGTCGGCAGGCCGTGATCGTGCTGCGGCATCCCGCCGGAGACGGTGATGGCTGCCCCCTCCACCGGCGCACCGGCGGCGGTCTTCAGCGTCAGCAGCCAGGACTGCAGCTCGCCCTGCCGGATCACCCCGCGTTCCGGCTCGAAGCTCGCGACGAACAGGCCGTTCGCCGTCTTCTTGGAGCGTGAAATGTCCGGGCCGGACGCCGATTGCGGCAGCATCAGATAGACCGCGGCCACGATGCCGATCAGCAGAGCGGCTAGGCCGAGGCCCGCAAGAATGTAACGCCATATCGATGCCAAACCCGTTCCTCTTCGGCTGCTAACGTCGCGGGCCGTTTGTGGCGTCCCGCCCTGCCTGTGGGAAATCGCTTCTGGCGCAAAATTCGCCGCTAGCCAAGCATGGCGCTGCCGGCCGCAAAAAGCTACAGCAACAGGATCTTAGGAAGGGACAAGCCCGGCATGGCCAAGGGTATCGCGTCGATCGGCGAATGCATGCTGGAACTGTCGGGCCAGACCGGCCGGGACTGGCGCATGGGTTTTGCCGGCGATACCTTCAACACGCTCTGGGCGTTGCACGCCTTGAGCCCGGATCGGCCCGCGACCTATGTGTCGGCCTTCGGCGACGACCCCTTCTCGCGCGATCAGATCGCCTTCCTTGCCGAGAACGGCATAGGCGTCGGCAACAGTCCGGTCATTGCCGGCGCTCGCCCCGGCCTTTACGCCATAACGCTCACCGGCGCCGAGCGCGCCTTCACCTACTGGCGAAGCGACGCGGCCGCGCGCCAACTCTCCTCGGATCCGGCCGCGCTCGCAAAAAGCCTTGAAAACCAGGCGCTTGTCTATTTTTCCGGAATCACCCTGGCAATTCTGGACGAGGCCGCGCGGAAAACTTTGCTGACGGCTATAGTTGCGGCCCGGAAGGCCGGTTCGCTCGTCGCCTTCGACCCGAACTATCGGCCGCGTCTGTGGCCAACCCGTGAGATAGCCCAAGCCGCGATCATCGATGCGCTTGCCGTGGCGGACATCTCGCTGCCGACTTTTCCTGACGAGCAGATGCTGTTCGGGGATTCGACGCCACAGGCAACGGCGGAGCGCCTTGGCAAGCTGACCGGCGAGGTCGTGGTCAAGAACGGCGAGCAGCCGGCCCTGATTGCGCTGAACGGCGCTTCGCAAGCCGTTGACGCGGTGCATGTGGCCGCCCCTGTCGACACCACGGGAGCCGGCGATTCCTTCAATGGCGGCTATCTCGCTGCGCGGCTTGCCGGCCATGCGCCCGCCGACGCGGTCCGCCGCGCCCATAAAGTCGCCGCCGCGGTCGTGCAGGTTCGCGGTGCGCTAGCTCCGTTCGAGACTTTGCGGATGGCCTTCGACAGTTAAGCGCTGTCGAAGGTTATGCAGACATCACTTCAACATCGGCAAACTTTAAGGTAAGCGGAACCGATATTCCGTGACCTGATGATAGATCTGTCCCGGCCACAGCGTCGCCGGCGGGAAATAGGGCCGGTTCGGCGCGTCAGGCCAGGTCTGCGCTTCGAGGCAGAGGCCCGAAAACGCCCTGTAGCGGCGGCCGTCGAGCCCCGGCGATGTCGGCGCGACAAACTGACCGCTATAGAGCTGCAGTCCCGGTTCGGTGGTCCACACTTCCATCTCGACGCCGGAATTGGCGCCTTGCACCCAGGCAGCCTGGTGTAGCGGCCCGCGGCTGGAGGCCAGGCAGTAATTCAGGTCATAGCGAAGCTGCTCGCCTTCCATTTCCATGCGCAGCGCCCGCGCCTGCCGGAAATCGAAAGGCGTGCCGTCGACCGGCTTCACCGCGCCGGTCGGGATCATCTCGTCATCGACGGGCGTGTAGGCGCCGGCGTTGAGCATCAACCGATGGTCGAGGATGTCGCCCGCCCCGCCATCGTCGAGATTGAAATAGGAATGCTGCGCGAGGTTGCAGAGCGTCGGCTCCTCGCAGGTTGCGGTCAGTTCCATGCTGAGCGTGCCGGGGATCTTCAGTCGGTAGGTGCAGGTGACGTCGAGCGCGCCCGGGAATCCCATGGTGCCGTCCGGATCGTGCAATGTCAGCGTCACGAAATCGCGGCCGTGCAGCGAGACGGTCCATGGCCGGTGGAAAAAGCCTTCCGAGCCGCCATGCAGCGTGTGCATGCCGAGAAAATTCTGCTCGGTCTGGTAGCGGTTGCCGGCGATGGTGAAGCGGCCGCCGCCAATGCGGTTGGCAAAGCGGCCGACGACGGCCCCAAAGAAGGCGCGGTCGGTCTCGTAGGGTTCGAAACGGTCGTAGCCCAGCACCAGCGGCGCATCGTGGCCGCTGAGCCTGAGATCCTGGACGATGGCGCCCAGCCCGATGATGTTGGCGGTGATGCCGCCGCCGCGAATGGTGAAGCGGCGCACAGCCTCGCCCGCCTGCGTCGTGCCGAAGACCTCGCCGTCTTTCATCGCCATGCCCGAAATGTCATTTCCTGATCCGTGGATTTAGGCCGACGGCGCATCATCCGGCAAGGGCAGGCCAAACGCCTGCCCTGTCCCAAGGATCGATATCAGAGTCCGAGGCCGCCGAAACAGGCATATTTGGTATCGAGATAGTCCTCGATGCCCTGATGCCCGCCTTCGCGGCCGAGACCGGATTCCTTGACGCCGCCGAACGGCGCCTCGGGCGTGGTGATTAGGCCTTCATTGACGCCGACCATGCCGTATTTCAGGCCTTCCATGACCCGGAAGGCGCGGCCGAGATCGCCGGTGTAGAAATAGGCGGCGAGGCCGAACTCGGTGTCGTTGGCCAAGGCGACCGCCTCTTCCTCGGTCTCGAACTTGAACACGGGCGCGATCGGCCCAAAGATCTCTTCCTTCATGAAGCGCATCTTCGGCGTGGCGTCGGCAATGACAGTCGGCTGGAAGAATGAGCCGCCCAGCGCATGGCGCTTGCCGCCGGCGACGACCTTGCCGCCCTTCGAGGTAGCGTCGGCAATGAATTCCTCGACCTTCTCGACAGCCTTCTCGTCGATCAGCGGTCCCTGCTGCACGCCTTCTTCCAGGCCCGAGCCGACCTTCAGATTGTTGCTGGCCGCCGCCAGCTTCTCGACGAACTTGTCGTAGATGCCGGCCTGCACCAGGAAGCGGTTGGTGCACACGCAGGTCTGGCCGGAGTTGCGGTACTTGGCAGTGATGGCGCCGGCCACCGCCCGGTCGACATCTGCGTCGTCGAAGACCAGGAACGGCGCATTGCCGCCGAGCTCCATCGACACTTTCTTGACCGTCGTTGCCGACTTCTGGATGAGGATCTTGCCGACCTCGGTCGAGCCAGTGAAGGTGATCTTCTTGACCAACGGATTGGCGCAGATCTCGTCGCCGATCTCGCCAGCCGAACCTGTCACGACATTGACGACGCCTTTCGGGAAGCCGACTTCCTCGACGAGCGCGCCCCAGGCGAGGCCCGAATAAGGCGTCTGCGAGGCGGGCTTGACCACCGCCGTGCAGCCGGCGGCCAAAGCCGGGCCGATCTTGCGGGCGAGCATCGAGGACGGGAAGTTCCACGGCGTGATGGCGGCGATGACGCCGACCGGCTCCTTGGTCACCAGGATGCGGCGGTCGCCCCACGGCGACGGCACGATGTCGCCATAGACGCGGCGACCCTCCTCGGCGAACCACAGGATGTAGGCCGCGGCCGAGCCGATCTCGCCCTTGGATTCGGCGAGCGACTTGCCCTGCTCGATGGTCAGCAACTCGGCCAGCACGTCCTGATTGTCCATCATCGCGTCATGCAGCTTGCGCAGGAGCTTCGAGCGCTCGAGCGCGGTGGTCTTGCGCCAGCTCTTGAAGGCTTCCTCGGCGGCCTCGATGGCGCGGCGGGTCTCGGCCTTGCCGGCCTTCGGCACGGTGCCGATCTTGAGGCCCGTCGCCGGATTGTTGACGTCGATGGTCTGGCCGCTGTCGGCCTGCACCCATTCACCATTGATGAGATTGGCCTGGCGCATGAAATGACTGGTTTTCTGAAGCATGGTCTGGCCTCCGTTCGGCGCGCTGATCGGCCGTTTTTCTGGATATCCGTTGAAGCGTGCTCAAGAGCCGCACGCTGGCGCATTGCTCTTACCTAGGGAAAGGCGGGCAAGCAATCACAAGATGGCATATAGGGGTTGGGCCAGCAAAGGCGAGCGCGGATTGCTTGCGTGCGAGATTGGTGGAGGGATGTTGAGATTCAGGTCAGGCCGAGCCGAAAATAGCGATTTCCGAGAACCGGAGCGGAGCGTACCTGAAGTACGTGAGCACCGGAAGCGCAGGAAATCGGTGTTTGCAGGCCGGCCTCAGCTGATAACGACATCCCTTATCCGAAGACGTGGATGACCACCGTCAACCAGAACGACATGGTCACCACCGCGCTTGCGGTGGCAAGCGTCATCTGGTTCGAGGCCAGCGCCTGGCCGGTGTTGAACTGGACGGCGATCAGGTAGGAATTGATGCCCGAAGGGAGTGCTGCAACCACCACGGCGACCTTGGCAGTCAGCGGCGGCAGGCCGAGCAGCCACACGAACGCCAGCACCAGCGCCGGCATCAGGAACAGTTTCAGTCCAGACAATGCCAGCGCCGGCCGGATATTGCCGGAGATGCCGAAGCGGCGCAGGCTGAGCCCCATGGCAAACAGCGCCACCGGACCGGCCGTGCCGGCGAGCGTGTCGACCAGCCGTTCGATAAGGTCCGGCAGCGGCGCGCCGGTGAGGCGCCAGGCGAGCCCCGCCAGGATGCCGATGATCAGCGGATTGACGAACAGCCGCCTGAGGAAGCTTTTGACGACGCGCAGCGGATGGATCGTCTCGCCGCTGCCGCGCCCGAACATCTCGAACAGCACGATCGATGCCATCATCATGATCGGCAGGTGGACCGAGACCAGCAGCGACAGCACCTCGAAGCCGCTCGCGCCGAAGATGCCGAGGATGAAGGGCGCGCCGAGCAGCACGACATTGGAAAAGGCCGACGACACGCCGCCGACGATGCCCGCGCGCGCATCTCGCTTGAACAGCCGCGTCATCACCAGATGGCCCGCGGCCCAGGTGATGGCCGCGGCCGCGAAATAGGCGCACCACAGCGACCAAGGCGTGACGCCATGGAAATCCGATTTGACCATGGTCTGGAAGAGCAGCAACGGCATCGCCACGTTGACGGCGAATTCGGAAATGCCCTCCCCGCTCGCCGGCTTCAGATAGAAGGTGAGCCCGGCCAGGTAGCCGAGCGCCACAAGGCTGAAGACGAAGAGGACGGTTTCGGTAAGCGGAGTCATTTTCTGGGCGGAGACATTTTTCCCGTGATAGGCGAGCCCTGTTCGCCATGCAATTGGCGCCGCGCGCCTATCTCCAGGGCCGCTGCTTGTTTTCCGGCCGGCTTTGCGATCCCTATATGCCGATCACGGTCTTGGCCCCCCGCCGGGCCGCCAAAGGACTTCCGATGCTGCGAATTGTTCTGGCGCTTTTTCTCCTGGCCGCTCCGAGCCTTGCACACGCGACAGACGCCGGCTGGGCGTTGCTGCGCGATGGCGGCCATGTCGTGCTGCTTCGCCATGCCTTCGTCACCGGAGCTGCCGACCCGGCCAATTTCGACATCGGCAATTGCGCCACGCAGCTCAACCTGTCGGAGCGCGGCAAGCAGCAGGCAAGCCGCATCGGCGCGCTGGTCGCGGCGCGCGCGGCCCCGATCGATCACGTGCTCTCCAGCCGCTACTGCCGCTGCCTCGACACTGCCCGCATTGCTTTCGAAGCCGAGCCGCAGCCCTTCGCGCCGCTCGACCTGCTGAAAACCGACCCGGCCGAAAAGGCCGCGCAAATGGAAGCGGTCATGAAGGAGATCCGCGGCTATTCCGGCTCCGACAATCTGGTGCTGGTCACGCATCTGGAAAACATCGAGGCGCTCACCGGCGTAACGCCGCGCGAGGGCGAAGCCGTGGTGGTGGCGCCGGAAGGCGACGGCCTCAAGGTGCTCGGCCGCGTCACTTTCTGAGGGCGCGGCTCGCTACCGTGGCCGAAATGCCACATCTGGAAGAAGCTGCAAATCCGCCGCGACATGCCACTTGCGACAACCCGTCGCAGGGTCTATAGGCGCGCTCCCGGTCACGAAAACCGAAGCGAGCACAACGGTTGGAGCTTTCGTCTCCGCCCGTGCAGGCGGCTTTGCCGCCCTGTATACGGCGCCGTTTCGGGGATTGGGATCGCGGATGTAGCTCAGAGGGAGAGCGCCGGATTGGGGTCCGGAGGTCGGGGGTTCGAGTCCCTTCATCAGCACCACGGATAGCTCAGGTTGGGTAGAGCATCAGACTCATAATCTGACGGTCGAAGGTTCGAATCCTTCTCCATTGGCCTCGAAAGCCAGCACCCTGCACGGTGTTATTCGAAAATCGGTCCGGGGACCGGAATGCGAGGACTTCAACGACGGCAGGGCTTAGGCCTTGCCCGGCGGCGATGTTCTGCGCCATCGGCTCGCGGCCAGGCCCGCGGTGACGATCAAGGCGCGGCGCGGCCGGCAAGGGAAGCTTCGGCTTCCGGCGCCCGCTTCGCCGCCCCGCGATCCGCTCCCGAAGGCCCGCCGCGGATCGATGCCACCGGTCCCTGGATCATTCGTGCCCAGGACATGAAGTACGACGACGTGAAACGAGAAAACGAAAGGATGATCGACGCATGACGTGACGCCTCGCATGGGGCCATGCCCGACAGGAGTAAGACAATGAAGACCATTCTCGAAAAGCTTCTTGGACGCCAGCGCGTCCTCGTGAAGGAAAACGAACGTGCCGTCGCCCTCTACAAGGGCGAGATCCAGGCGATCCTGATGCCGGGCGAACATTGGCTCGCCAACCGGCGCGGAAACCTGGAAATCTCCAGGCACGACCTGAAGAACCCCGAATTCGTTTCGGCATACGAGAAGGCGTTGTTCGACAAGCTCCCGGACGTGGCCGCGCGTCATTTCACCGTCGCTCGCACCGGGCGCACGGACGTCGCCGTCATCGAGCGCGACGGCGCCCTCCATGCTGTTCTGGCTCCCGACCGTAAGCTCGTGCTTTGGACCGATGCCGGACCGTGGAAGGTGACGTCTGTCGATACGGCAGCCGATCTCGCCGTCGATCCGGACTTGATGCGCCGGATCGGCCAGGCCCGGAAGGCGGAGCACATCTTCGTCAATCCGGTCGTGGACGGCCAGGTCGGGCTGCTCTTCGTGGACGGCGTCTTTGCCCGCACGCTTGAAGCGGGCGTGCACGCCTTCTGGAGTGTCGGCCGCATGGTCCAGGTGAAGGTCGTCGACATCAAGCGGCAGTCGCTCGATGTCGCCGGGCAGGAAATGCTGACCAGGGATCGCGTGACGATCCGCGTCAACATCGCCGCCGAATACCGGGTCGTCGATCCGGTCAAGGCGGTAAGCACGGTGAAGGACTTCTCCGAAGCCCTCTACCGCGCCCTGCAGTATGCCTTCCGCAAGACGCTTGGCGCGCTCACGCTCGACCAGATCCTCGACAAGAAGGTGACGGTCGACGAGGACGCGGCGGCCAAGGTGCGCGACGACATGGCCGCGATCGGCGTCGAGGTCAGCGATATCGCCCTCAAGGATGTGATCCTGCCGGGCGATATGCGCGAGATCCTCAACCAGGTGGTCGCGGCCGAGAAGCAGGCCGAGGCCAACGTCATCCGGCGCCGTGAGGAGACGAACGCCACGCGTTCGCTGCTCAACACCGCCAAGGTGATGGCCGAGAACCCGGTGATGCTGCGGCTGAAGGAGCTCGAGGCTCTGGAAACCATCGCCGGCAAGGTCGAGCGGCTCACCGTCCACAACGGGACGGGCGGGCTGCTCAACGACCTGGTCAAGCTCCGCGACTGACGCGTGTCGCCCAAAAGTGGTTCCGGTTTTGGAACAACGACATGCATCGGAATAGAAAGCTGACGTTGCGTAAAATGGGAAGGGCCGCCGGATCGACCGGCGGCCCTTCTTGCGTTCCCAAAGCCGGCATCCCATCTGCCCCGGCGCATCAGGCCTTTTCCTGCCGGGAAAAACCGATTAGACAGCGCCCAAACAAGATGCGGACAGATTCCGCCCGCAACCGAAGGAAGAGCCCTTGTCCACCACGTTCGAGAAAGTCGCCAAGATCATTGCCGACACCAGCGAGATCGATATCGACACCATCACGCCCGAGAGCCACACCATCGACGATCTCGGCATCGACAGCCTCGATTTCCTCGACATCGTCTTTGCCATCGACAAGGAATTCGGCATCAAGGTGCCGCTCGAGAAGTGGACGCAGGAGGTCAATGACGGCAAGGCCTCGACCGACGACTACTTCGTCATGAAGAACCTGTGCGCCAAGATCGACGCGCTGGTCGCGGCCAAGGCCGCCTGAGCCGGCTCGGGCGCGGTCTTGACGCGCCCTGCCAGCTGACCCACAACAGCCGCCCATGAGTTCTCACGACGTCGTCATCACCGGCATCGGCCTTGTCTCTTCGCTTGGAGAGGGTCCGGATGCGCATTGGCAGAAGCTCACCCGACCGGGCCTTGAGCCGGTGCTCGAGGCAGAGCGCTTTGCGCCTTACACCATCCATCCCCTGCCCGAGATCGACTGGAACCTGCAGATCGCCAAGCGCGGCGACCAGCGCCAGATGGAAACCTGGCAGCGCCTCGGCACCTATGTCGCCGGTCTGGCGCTGGATGACGCCGGCATCAAGGGCGACGACGAGCTTTGCACGACCATGGACATGGTGGTGGCGGCCGGTGGCGGCGAGCGCGACGAAGCCGTCGATGCCGCGATCCTCGCGGCCTCCGAGAGCCGCAACGACCGCGACGTGCTGCTCAACGAGAAGCTGACCACGGAACTGCGGCCGACCCTGTTCCTGGCCCAGCTCTCCAACCTGCTCGCCGGCAACATCTCGATCGTTCACAAGGTCACCGGCTCCTCCCGCACCTTCATGGGCGAGGAAGGCGCCGGCGTCTCGGCCGTCGAGACGGCGGCCGCGCGCATCCGCTCGGGACAGTCGACCCATGTTCTGGTCGGCGGCGCCTTTCAGACCGAGCATTCCGACATGCTGCTCGGCTATGAGCTGGCCGGTTACCTGCATCGCGGCCCATGGAAGCCGGTCTGGCAACGCCAGGGCGCCGAAGGCGGCGGTGTGGTGACGGGCTCCGGCGGCGCCTTCCTGGTGCTGGAACAGCGCGAGCACGCGCAAAACCGGGGCCGCAAGATCTACGCCGAACTTGGCCCCGTCATCTCCGGCCGCGCCAGGCGCCGGCGCGGTGAACTGAATGCCGAAATCGCCGCATTGCTGAAGCAGGCCTCCCTTCCCGACGGCGATCTGCTGACGATTTCCGCCGCCTCCGGCGCCCACGCCGCGACGGCGGCCGAAAAGGCGGTGCTCGACGCCAACGCGGCCTTGGCCGTGCGTGCCTTCTCGACATTGACCGGCCATATGAAGGAGGCTCAATTCCCCTTTGCGGTTGCGCTCGCGGCAATGGCCGTCGACCGCAGGGCCGCCTATCCTGTCTTCGATGCCACAGTGGAACGGCAATTCGAGGGCGCGCCCAATAGCGTCCTTGCAACGGCGATCGGCTATCACCAATTCGAGGGCCTGGGGCTGATCAAGGCCGCCTAGAAAGAGACGCAAACATGGCCAATCTCCGAGACCATATGGGCAGGCCTGTCGTCGCCGTGACCGGCATCGGCGTGGTGACCTCGCTCGGCGTCGGCAAGAAAGACAACTGGGCGGCGCTGACCTCGGGCAAATCCGGCATCCATCCGATCACCCGCTTTCCGGTCGATCAGCTCAACACCCGCATTTCCGGCATGGTCGACTTCCTGCCGTCGAGCTCTAAGGGCGCCAGCCACCTCACCTACGAGCTGGCCGAGACCGCGGCCCAGGAAGCCGTCTCGGAGGCTGGGTTGGAGTCCGGCGATTTCGGTGGCCCGCTGTTCCTGGCCTCGCCGCCGGTCGAGCTCGACTGGACCGACCGCTTCTCGCTCTATAATTCCGACAAGCAGGACGCTGGTGCCGAAAGGTTGCTGCGCGTAGCGCGCGGGTTGAAGGAGCTGGATGTCTTCGAGACCACGCAGTTCGGCTCGATCGCCGACCGGCTGGCCGACCGCTTCGGCACGCGCGGCCTGCCGATCACGCTGTCGACCGCCTGCGCCTCGGGCGCCACCGCCATCCAGCTCGGGGTCGAGGCGATCCGTCGCGGCGAATGCGACAAGGCGCTGTCGATCGGCGCCGACGGCTCGGCAACCGCCGAAGCGCTGATCCGCTTCTCGCTGCTCTCGGCCCTTTCCACCCACAACGATATCCCCGAGAAGGCCTCAAAGCCCTTCTCCAAGGACCGCGACGGCTTCGTGCTGGCGGAAGGCTCCGGCGCGCTTGTGCTGGAATCGCTGGAAGCCGCCCTTGCGCGCGGCGCGACGATCCTCGGCATCATGCGCGGCTGCGGCGAGAAGGCCGACGATTTCCACCGCACCCGCTCCAAGCCCGACGGCTCGCCGGCTATCGCGGCCGTGCGTGCCGCCCTTGCCGATGCGGGCCTTGGCGAAGACGAGATCGATTACGTCAACGCGCACGGCACCTCGACGCCTGAAAACGACAAGATGGAGCACCTGTCGCTGTCCACCGTCTTCGGCGAGCGCATCGGCTCGATGCCGATCTCGTCCAACAAGTCGATGATCGGCCACACGCTGTCGGCCGCCGGCGCGGTCGAGGCCGCCTTTTCGCTGCTGACCATGCGCGAAAGCGTCATCCCGCCGACGATCAACTACGACAATCCCGATCCGGCTATCGTGCTCGATGTCGTGCCGAACAAGAAGCGCAACGCCGAAGTCGGCACGGTTTTGTCGAATTCCTTCGGCTTCGGCGGCCAGAACACCTGCCTTGTCATGGCGCGGGAACCGGTCTAAGCGGATTTTTTCCGCTAATGCATGTCGCGCAAAAGTGAAATCGGTTTTGCTACAACGACATGCATGAAACAAAGAACTAAAGCGCATCGCGCTTTAGAGCAGAACCTGACAGGCCACATGCGCGCATTGCAACTTATCGAGGACCGCCGCCTTGAAACGGTGGACCTGCCGCCTCCCCCGCCGCCTTCGCTGGGCGAAGTGACGCTCCGCATCAAGGCGGTGGCGCTCAACCATATCGACGTCTGGGGCTGGCGCGGCATGGCGTTCGCCAAGCGCAAGCTGCCGCTGGTCGTCGGGGCGGAAGCCTCGGGCGAGGTCGAAGCGGTCGGCCCTGGCGTTTCCGGCCTTCTGCCGGGCCAATTGGTGTCGATCTACGGCGCGCGCACCTGCGGGCTCTGCCGTGCCTGCCGCGAAGGCCGCGACAATCTCTGCGAGCATGTTTCCGGCGTCCATGGCTTCCATCTCGATGGCTTCGCCCAGGAAAAGATCAACCTGCCGGCGCGCCTTCTGGTGCCCGCGCCTCCCGGCGTCACCGAAATCGGCGCGGCGGTCGCTCCGGTCACCTTCGGCACGGTCGAGCACATGCTGTTCGACAACGCGAAGCTGGAACCGGGCGAAACCGTTCTCGTCCATGCCGGCGGCTCCGGCATCGGCTCCGCTGCCATCCAACTCGCCAAGAAGATGGGTTGCACGGTGATCACCACGGTCGGCTCGAACGACAAGATCGACAAGGCCAAGGCGCTTGGCGCCGATCATGTCATCAACTACCGCGAGGATCGTTTCGAAGGCGTGGTGCGCAAGCTGACAAGGAAGAAGGGCGTCGACGTCGTCTTCGAGCATGTCGGCGCCGACACCTTCGCCGGCTCCATGCTGTCCTTGAAGCGCGGCGGCCGTCTCGTCACCTGCGGTTCGACCTCCGGCGTGTCGACGCAAGTCAACCTGATGCAGCTCTTCCAGCAGCAGCTGAAACTGCTCGGCTCCTTCGGCTGCCGCATGGAGAACATGGCCAACGCCATGCAGAAGATGGCGGCGGGGCTCGTTGCCCCGGTCATCGATACCGAAGTCGGCTTCGACGACATCGACGCCGCGCTGAAGCGCATGGAAGGCCGCGACGTCTTCGGCAAGATCATCCTGCGCGTTTCCTAGGACAGATGGTCGGCAAGGTGTTCAGGAAAGCCCGCCGGGACTTCATGTTCCGCTACGGCCGGCGACTGCGCCAGCTGGAGCATTGGCTGGTCGCGAAGCTCGCTATCGTTCTGCTCTCGCTGCTGCGCCTTCTGCCGCCGGACAGCGCGCTCAACTTCGCCGACCGCATCGCCCGCCGCATCGGTCCGATGGTCGGGCGCCATCGCATTGCGGTCAACAATCTGCGCCTTGCCTATCCGCAAAAGAGCGACGCCGAGATCGAAGCCATCGCGCGCGACATGTGGGGCAACATGGCCCGCCTCGCGGCCGAGTACATCTTCCTCGACGCGCTGTTCGACTTCGATCCGAACGCTTCGAAGCCGGGCCGGGTCGAGGTGCGCGGCGTCGAGCATTTCCTCGAGATCGCCGGCGAAAAGAAGCCGCATATCCTGTTCACCGGCCATCTCGGCAATTTCGAGCTGCTGCCGGTGGCCGCCGCCACGTTCGGCATGAACATCACGGCGCTGTTTCGCCCGCCGAACAACCCTTATCTGGCCGACTACATCCACTCGACGCGCCGCTCCTCGATGGGCGCCCTGCTGCCCTCCGCCGCCGGCGCGTCCTTCGCCCTTGCCGCCATCCTGGAAAGGGGCGGCAATATCGGCGTGCTGGTCGATCAGAAATTCTCGGGCGGCGTGGAGACGACTTTCTTCGGCCGCCGGTGCCAGAGCAACCCGATGCTCGGCATGCTGGCCCGTCACTATGACTGCGATGTCTACCCCGCCCGCTGCGTCAGGCTGCCGGGCAACCGCTTCCGTCTGGAAATCGAGGACCGGTTGACCTTGCCGCGCACCGAAGGCGCCAGCGTCGACGTCGCTGCCACCACCCAGCTGCTCACCGATGTGGTCGAGCGCTGGGTGCGTGAGGACCCTGGACAGTGGATGTGGTTCCACAAGCGCTGGGAAATCAGCGGGCGTCGTCGCAAACGCGGACAGGCGAAGGCGACAGCCGGCCAGTAACCGGTCGCTCCGCAGCCCCGGATCAGTTGGCGACGACGATCCGCGTGTTGCCGAAGCCGACTTCCTTGACCATCGCATAGAAGGTCGCGGCGTTGGCCGGATGCAGGCGCACGCAGCCGTGCGAGGCCGGGCGCCCGAGGTTTCTCACCGACCCGGTGCCGTGAATGGCGTAGCCGCCGTGGAAGAACACCGAATAGGGCATCGGCGACATCTCGTACTTGCGCGAATACCACATCCGGGCCGTCCACTGCGGCCGGTAGCTGCCGCGCGGGGTGAAATAGCCCTTGCGCGCAGTGGATACGCTCCAGCGATAGACCACCTGGCCGTATTTGCTGACGGTCATGGTCTGCGACGAGACGTCGATATTGGCGACCAGCGTGGCCGCCCGGCTTGCGACGGACATGCCGAACAACGCGGTTGCCAGCACGGTTGCCATGAGAACGAACTTTTTCATGCGATCAAACCCCTTTGATTGCCCCCTGCCATTCGCGCGGTTTTTCCATCTTTTTGCCGGCAGATGCGTTAAGTAGCACACACTCGTTGACGATTCTGCCAATCCAATGCGATGAATTTGATCGATTTTCCCGGTATAGTTGCCGCAGCAACACGCACCCTCTGAAGTTTAGGCGGGCGTTGGGCCATGCCCGAACCGTCGTGTGGCAATGAGCGACTGCTTGCTTGCAAAAGCGCTGCGTTCCTTCTTCAATCCGCCGGATGAATGAACGACTTCTCAAGGCGGTCGAGGACCGGGTCGACGACCTCGTCGCGCTGACCGCGGACCTGATCCGCTTTCCGACCGTCAACCCGCCAGGCGAGGTCTACGGGCCATGCGCCGAGTTTCTTGGCGCGCGTCTCTGGAAACGCGGCTTCGAAACCGAGTTCATCCGTGCCGAAGGCGCGCCCGGCGACAGCGACCGCTACCCGCGCGTCAATGTCGTCGCCCGCTTCGACGGCCGCTCGCCCGGCGCCTGCGTGCATTTCAACTCGCATATCGACGTGGTCGAGGCCGGTGAGGGCTGGACCGTCGATCCCTTTGCCGGCGTGGTGAAGGACGGCAGGGTCTATGGCCGCGGCGCCTGCGACATGAAAGGCGGCCTGGCCGCCTCCGTCATCGCCGTCGAAGCCTTCATGGAAGTCTATCCCGATTTCCCCGGTGCCATCGAGATATCGGGCACGGCGGACGAGGAATCCGGCGGTTTCGGCGGCGTCGCCCATCTGGCGCGGCTCGGCTATTTCTCGAAGCCGAAAGTCGACCACGTCATCATCCCCGAACCGCTGAACAAGGATCGCATCTGCCTTGGCCATCGCGGTGTCTGGTGGGCCGAGATCGAGACCAAGGGGGAGATCGCGCATGGCTCGATGCCGTTCCTCGGCGACAATGCGGTACGCCATATGGGCGCCGTGCTGCAGGCCTTCGAGGACGAGCTGTTCCCGGCCCTCGACCGCAAGATGACGCGCATGCCGGTGGTGCCGGAAGGCGCCAGGCGCTCGACCATGAACATCAATTCCATCCATGGCGGCCAGACCGAGGATTTCCGGCCGGGGCTTCCCTCGCCCAACGTACCGGATTCCTGCCGGCTCACCATCGACCGGCGCTTTCTGCTCGAAGAGGACATCGCCGCCGTCAAAGGCGAAGTCACGGGCATCCTCGAGCGGCTGAAGCGCGAGCGCAAGAAATTCGACTACGAGATCCGCGACCTGATGGAGGTGCTGCCGCTGATGACCGAGCGCGACGCGCCTGTGGTGCAGGCTGTCGCGAAAGGCATCATGGCGGTGTTCGAGCGCGAGCCCGACTACGTGATCTCGCCCGGCACCTACGACCAGAAGCATGTCGCGCGCATCGGCCACCTCTACGATTGCATCGCTTATGGCCCGGGCATTCTCGACCTTGCGCATAGGCCGGACGAATGGGTGGGCATCGCCGACATGGTGGAATCGGCCAAGGTGATGGCGATCGGCCTCAATGTGCTTTTGAGAGGAACGACGGACTGATCGGGACGAGGTGGAAAAACTTTTCCCCCGGCGCGGCAAGGCAGCATGAAACGCGATTTACTCGCGCGCGAAATCACGCTTCTATCCGCCAGCTTGAGCACGTTTGAGCAAATGGGAGTTCAACGATGAAACTGTGGAAGACCATCCTGGCCGCGGCCGTGCTGTCGCTTGCCGCCGCCACGTCGGCCTTTGCCGCCCGCACCGATCTCACGCTCGGCATCGTGCTTGAGCCGCCGCATCTTGATCCGACTGCCGGCGCGGCCGCGGCCATTGGCGAAATCACCTATGCCAATGTCTTTGAAGGGCTGACGCGCATCGACGACAAGGGCCAGGTTCAGCCCGGTCTCGCCGAGACCTGGGCCGTCTCCCACGACGGCAAGGTCTACACGTTCAAGCTGCATTCCGGCGTGAAGTTCCACGATGGCTCGGCCTTCAGCGCCGACGACGTGAAATTCTCGCTGGACCGAGCGCGCGCCAAGGATACGCTCAATCCGCAAAAGCCGCTCTTTGCGCACATCGCCGATGTCACGGCGCTCGATCCAGCGACGGTCAAGGTCACTCTCGACGGTCCGCAGGGCAATTTCCTCTACGACATGGGCCAGGTTGCGGCGGTGATCGTGGGGAAGGGATCGGCCGACGGCAATAAGGACAAGCCGATCGGCACCGGTCCGTTCAAGCTCGATCACTGGGCCAAGGGTTCCGAGATCACGCTTGTCAAGAACCAGGACTACTGGGGTACACCCGCCACGCTCGACAAGGCGACATTCCGCATCGTTCCCGACGCCGCCGCGGCTGTCCCCGCATTGCTCTCGGGCGATATCCAGGCTTTCGCCAACATGCCCGCACAGGACGCGCTTGCACAGCTCCAGTCCGATCCGCGCTTCAGCGTCGTGATCGGCTCGACCGAGGGCGAGACAATCCTGTCGATCAACAACAAGAAGCCGCCTTTCGACAAGCTTGCGGTGCGGCAGGCGCTCGCCTCGGCGATCGACCGCAGTGCCATCATCGACGCAGCTTCGAACGGTCTTGGAAAGCCGATCGGCTCTCATTTTTCGCCAGGCGATGCGGGCTATGTCGATCTCACCGGCGTCTACCCGCACGACATCGCCAAGGCCAAGGAGTATCTGAAGGAAGCGGGGTTGGAGAACGGCTTTTCGGCCACGATCAAGCTGCCGCCCGTACCTTACGCACGCGATGGCGGCCAGGTGATTCAGTCCCAACTGAAGGAGATCGGGGTCAATCTGCAGATCATTCCGGTCGAATGGGCGGAGTGGCTGAGCCAGGTCTTCACCAACAAGGACTACGACCTGACGATCGTTTCCCATGTCGAGCCGAACGACATCGATATCTATTCGCGGCCCGGCTACTATTTCCAGTATGACAATCCGAAGTTCAACGATGTCATCGAGCAGCTCGGCGCCACGGTTGACAAGGACAAGAGGCTGGAGCTGCTGGGTGCGGCGCAGAAGATTCTCGCGCACGACGTCCCCGCCGTGTACCTGTTCGAACTGCCGAAGATCGGCGTCTGGGACGCCAAGCTGCAGGGCATGTGGACGAACTGGCCGATCGAGGCTGACGATCTCACCAAAGTGAAGTGGACGGATTGAGGCCGGCGCGATCGCCCGATCGCCTCCATGACCGCATACCTCGTAAAGCGCCTCATCATCGCGGCCCTCACGCTCGTGCTGGCCTCGATGGTGGTGTTCGCGGTCATGGAGATCCTTCCCGGAGACCCGGCGCGCCTGATGCTGGGCATGAATGCCAGCGCCGAGCAGGTTGAATTGCTGCGCGACCAGATGGGGCTGAACGCGCCGCTGGTCCTGCGCTACCTGCATTGGGCGGCAGGGCTGCTCAGCCTCGATTTCGGCCGCTCCTACACCTATTCGGTGCCTGTCATCGACCTCGTGCGTGAGCGCGTCGTCGTCTCCCTGCCGCTGGCGCTGATCGCGCTGGCGCTATCGACCGTCATCGCCATTCCGGTCGGCGTCTTCTCCGCCAGCCGCCAGGGCCGCGCCGGCGACACGCTCGCCATGGGTGCCGCCCAACTCGGCGTCGCCGTGCCCAATTTCTGGTTCGCGCTGATGCTGATCTACCTCTTCGCCGTCTGGCTGCGTCTGGTGCCGGCCGGTGGCTTTCCGGGCTGGAGCGCCGGTATCTGGACGGCGCTGAAGTCCCTGATCTTGCCGGCCGTCGCCCTTGCGTTGCCGCAGGCGGCGATCCTGGCGCGTGTCGCCCGCTCGGCGCTGATCGAGGTGCTCAACGAAGACTATATCCGCACCGCGCGCGCCAAGGGCCTGCCCTATCGCGCCGTGCTGTGGCGCCACGCGCTGCGCAACGCCATGATCCCGGTGCTCACCATCCTCGGCCTGCAATTCGCCTTCCTGCTGGCCGGCACCATCATCATCGAGAATGTCTTCTACCTGCCTGGGCTGGGCCGGCTGATCTTCCAGGCCATCACCCAGCGCGACCTGATCGTCGTCGAGAGCATCGTCATGCTGCTGGTCGCCGCCGTGATCCTGATCAACCTCGTTGTCGACTTCTCCTACGCCATCGTCGACCCGCGCCTCAGAGGCCGGCAATGACCATGCGCGTCGACCTGCCCGAGGAAACCCTTGCCGGCGTGCTGGCCAAGGCCTTTGGCAACCGTTCCTTCCTGATCGGTTTGGTCATCACACTGCTGATCGTGGCCGTCGCGCTCGTCTCGTTCCTGTGGACGCCTTACGACGTCACAAAACTGGTGATCGCCGACAAGACGCAGGCGCCCTCCTGGGCGCACTGGTTCGGCACCGACCATTTCGGCCGCGACATCCTGTCGATGATCATGGTCGGCGCCCGCAATTCGATCGCCGTGGCGCTGGTCGCGGTCGGCATCGGCATGGGCATCGGCGTGCCGCTTGGCGCCTTCGCGGCGGCGCGCGGCGGGATAGTCGACGAGGCGCTGATGCGCGTCAACGATCTCGTCTTCGCCTTTCCGGCCTTGCTCTCGGCAATCATGATCACCGCGATCTTCGGCCCGGGCGCCGTCAACGCCATCATCGCCATCGGCATCTTCAACATCCCGGTCTTCGCCCGCGTGGCGCGGGCCGGCGCTTTAGCCATCTGGCCGCGCGAGTTCATCCTTGCCGCACGCGCCGCCGGCAAGGGCATGACGCGCATCAGCATCGAGCACATCCTGCCCAACATCGCCACGCTGCTGCTGGTCCAGGGCACCATCCAGTTCGCGCTCGGCATTCTCGCCGAAGCCGGGCTTTCCTATGTCGGCCTTGGCGCCCAGCCGCCGATGCCGAGCTGGGGACGCATGCTGTTCGACGCGCAGACGCGCATGGTGACCGCGCCTTGGATGGCGATCTTCCCCGGCATGGCCATCGTCATCACCGTGCTTGGGCTGAACTTGCTCGGCGACGGCATTGCCGACATCCTCGATCCGAAATCGCGGCGGCGCAGATGAGCCTGCTCGAGATCGAAAACCTTTCGCTTTCGATCGGTGATACGCCGATCCTCAAAGGCGTCGAGCTGACAATCGCGCCAGGCGAGGTGGTTGGCCTGGTCGGCGAATCCGGCTCCGGCAAATCGATGACGGCGCTGACGATCATGCGGCTTTTGCCGCATCTGGCCCGCGCCGAAGGCCGCGTCGCCTTCGACGGCATCGATATCCTTGCCGCGACCGAAGACCAGATGTGCGCCCTGCGCGGCGATGACATCGGCATGGTGTTCCAGGAACCGATGACGGCGCTGAACCCGGTCAAGACCATCGGCGAGCAGGTCGCCGAAGGCATCCGCTGGCACACCAGGGCGGGCCGCGCCGAGGCCGAGGACCGCGCGCGAAAGATCCTCGATCGCGTCGGGCTGCCGGAGGCCAAATTCCCGCTGTCGCGCTACCCGCACGAACTGTCCGGCGGCCAGCGCCAGCGCGTCGTCATCGCCATCGCCTGCGCGCTTAAACCGAAATTGCTGATCGCCGACGAGCCGACGACGGCGCTCGACGTGGTGCTGCAGGCGCAGATCCTCGACCTGCTGCGCGATCTGGTCAGCGAAAACCGCATCGGCCTGCTGCTCATTTCGCACGACCTCGCTGTCGTCACCGAGATGGCCGACCGCCTGATCATCCTGCGCCGCGGCGAGGTGATGGAGGCCGGCGACACCGCACGCACGCTGTCGGAGCAACAGCATCCCTACACGCGCGAGCTGGCGTTGGCCTCCATGCATGTGCCGGCGCGCCCGAAACCGCACCTTGCCGGCTCGGCAAAACCCTTGCTTGAAGTCGAAAACGTCGGCCGGGACTATTCGGGAGGGCGCATATCCCTGTTTCGGCCGGTGCCATCGATCCGTGCCGTCGACGATGTCTCGCTCACCATCGAGCCCGCCCAATCGGTGGCGCTGGTCGGCCGCTCGGGCTGCGGCAAGTCCACCCTTGCCCGCATGATCCTCGCGCTGGACAAGCCGACGGCGGGCACGATCCGCTTTCGCGGCGAGGTCATCACGGACAGGCCGGAATCGGCGCTGAGGCCGGCCCGGCGCGACATGCAGGTGGTGTTCCAGGATCCTTACGGCTCCTTCGACCCGCGCCAGAAGGTGGAGAAGCTGGTGGCAGAGCCGCTGCATCTTCTGGAAAAGCAGCCGGCAAAGGCCGAGAGCCGCGAGATGGTCGCGCATGCGCTCGATGAAGTTGGCCTTGGGCCGCGCGACATGGACAAATACCCGCATGAGTTCTCCGGCGGCCAGCGCCAGCGCCTGTCGATCGCCCGCGCCATCATCACGCGGCCGAAGTTGGTGGTCGCCGACGAGCCGGTCTCGGCGCTGGACGTCTCGATCCGCGCCCAGATCCTCGACCTTTTCGCCGAGCTCAACCAGAAGCTCGGCATCGCCTATCTCTTCATCACGCACGACCTGACGGTCGCCCGCGCCATGGCCGACGAGGTGCTGGTCATGCATGAAGGCAAGATCGTCGAGCGCGGCCGGGCCGCCGATGTGCTCGACCATCCGCGCTCGGAAGCGGCGCAGGCGCTGGTCGCGGCGGCGCCCGACCTCCACCGCGCCATCGCGCGGCGCCTGCAGGAACAGGGGTAGTTCAGCCTCCTTGTTTGTCGCAATTCCGGACGGAAGGCTACGGCGAAGTCGCCGAGCCTAACCGCTTCACGCTTTCCTGGAATTGCTTTAGTCCTCCGGCTTCACCACATCGACCGGACTGATATCGAGCAGGTCGAGTGTGCGGCGCAGGAGCCGGACTTCGCTCTCCGCCAGCTTGGAATCGGCCTTGGCGATCTCGGCCATGTGGCGCGCAAGCAGCTTTCGGCGCTCGACATCGAGGTCGCGGAACAGCGCGATCGCCTGCGAACCGTTGGTCTCGTAGCCAAAATCGTTGAGATATTCGATGACGCTGTCGATCGAGGCCTCCGGGATGCCGAAGGCTTCGCTGCAGATGCGCCGGAAGACGATCATCTCGCTCTCCGAGACCGAGCCGTCGGCCAGGATCATGCGGAACAGCATCAAGAGTTCCGCCGACAGCACCGGGTCGTCCGCCACCTTGCGCACACCCGGGTCACCGTCGAAGATCGAACGTATCTGGTCGAGCAGCGCCATCGCCACCAAGCTCCCTTTTGCGATTCCGATTGGATTGTTAGAGCAATTCCAGGAAAAGTGTGAAGCTGTTTTCCATCTGGAATTGCGGGAAAGAAGAATAGATCGGTTCGGCGTATTCATGAAACGTCGAACCGATCTGGCGTGGAATTGGTCTTGCGCAAACTGGTGGAGCGTGATGGAAGCTGCGGCTTCCTTCCAAGCACCCCTCCCCGATGATCGACCTTACCCTGCAGACCGTCCTCATCCTCATCGCCGCCGCCTTTGGCGCCGGCTTCGTCGACTCGATCGCCGGCGGCGGCGGGCTGATCACGATTCCGGCGCTGCTGCTCGCCGGCTTTTCGCCGGTCGCGGCACTTGGCACGAACAAATTGCAGGGCATGTTCGGTTCCGGCTCGGCCACCATCCATTATGCCGCCAACGGTCAGGTCGACCTGCGCCGCCAGCTGCCGTCGGCGCTGCTGGCGCTTGTCGGCGGCGCGGTCGGCGCCCTGTTGGCGACCGTCGTGCCCGGCGATTTCCTGCGCGCCCTTCTGCCGCTGCTCCTGATCGCCATCGCTCTCTATTTCGCGCTGAAGCCGAACATGGACGACGTCGACCGCGCCGAGCGGCTGTCGCCTTTCCTGTTCGGGCTGATCGTACCGCCGCTGGTCGGCTTCTATGACGGCGTCTTCGGTCCCGGCGCCGGCTCCTTCTACATGCTCGCCTTCGTCACCCTTGCCGGCTACGGCGTGCTCAAGGCGACGGCGCATACCAAGCTGCTCAACTTCGCTTCCAACATCGGCGGTTTCGTGGTCTTTGCCGCCGTCGGCGTCATCGACTGGAAGATCGGCTTGATGATGGGCGTGGCGCAGTTCATCGGCGCCCGTGTCGGCGCGAGCCTTGCCATCCGCATCGGCGCCAAACTGATCAAGCCGTTGCTGGTGGTCGTCTGCCTGGCTCTCGCTGTGAAGCTGCTGGCCGACCCGGCCAATCCCTTACGCCGGCTCATTGGTATGTGAGGCGCATGCTGGTAGAATTCGGGTGTTGCGAATCATGTTGGAGGGACCAGACATGAATCTCAGTGCACCCACCCAGATCGTGTTCATTATTTCGTTGGTCATCGCCGTCATCGGCCTTCTCGCCGCTCTTGGCGTTCTTGCATTCATTCCGCTTGCGTCCGTTTGGATCATGCTCATCGCCTATATCGTGCTTGCCGCCGGCTGTTTGATGCGCGGCGCCTAAACCGTTGATAGCCAATCTCAGGCAACTCGGAGCGCCCGGCACTGCCGGGCGCTTTTGATTCTTGCGAGCATGTTCTGATAGGCTCTCGGCATGTCCGACGAGACAGAGCGCCATCGACAGGATAACCGCTCTCCCACCCTCCATTTCGAGATGGTGCGGCGCAAGCCCGCCGCCTCGCTGGCGGGCATCGTCACGGATATCTGCGGCTATCGCGAGACATTGCCCGGCCATTTCCGCATCGTCGAATATGCTTCGCTGACCGTGCCGCTGGTGATCAGCTTCGCCGAAGCCTTCGCCATCGGGCTCGGCCACAGCCCGGGCGACAACGATCGCTACGCCAGTTTCGCCGCAGGTCTGTATGCCGGGCCGGTCATGATCGAATCCTTCGGCGGCTCCTGCTGCGTCCAGGTCAATTTCACGCCGCTTGGCGCCAGGCGGTTCTTCGGCCTGCCGATGAGCGAGTTGCGCGACCGCATGGTCGGGTTGGACGATGCGCTGGGCCCTGACGGCATGGCATTGCGCGCACGGCTTGGCGAGGCATCGGATTGGAACGCGCGCTTCGACATTGCCGAGAGCTTCATCGCCGCCCGCCTTGCGGAGGCGAATGCGCTTTCGCCCGAAATCGCCTGGGCTTACACGGCGGTCATCGCATCGGGCGGCCGCACCCGCATTGCGGCGCTTGCCGGCGAGATCGGCTGGAGCCGCAAGCACCTGGCGGCCAAATTCACCGACGCGATCGGCATAGGCCCGAAGACCTTGTCGCGCATCGTGCGCTTCAACCGCGCGCTTTCCCTGTCGAAGCAGCAGGACGATGACTGGGCCGGCATCGCCGCCGATTGCGGCTATGCCGACCAGGCGCATCTGGTGCGCGAATTCCGCCAGTTTGCCGGCGAAACACCGAAGGCGCTCGCGGCGTCGATCTAGGCCTGAGCTGAGGTAACATTTCTTCAAGACGCCGGAACAGCCTTGGTCGAGATTGGGTTCATCGACACGAACAAGGAGATCGCCATGCCCTCGTCAACCGAAGCACCCCGTATCTATCCTGCGCTGCGCTACAGAAACGCCGCCAAAATGATCGACTGGCTGGGCGAAGCCTTCGGCTTCGAGGTCCGCGCCCGCTATGGCGAAGGTGACATCGTCCACCACGCCGAGCTGACCTTCGGCTCGTCGATGATCATGCTGGGCACGGCACGCGACGACGACTATGGCAAGATGGTCGGCGAGCCCGGCGGTGGCGGCGGCAAGTCCATCTACATCGCCGTCGACGACGCCGATGCCGCCTATGCCAAGGCGAAGCAGGCCGGCGCGAAAATCATCCAGGAACCGGTTGACCGCGACTATGGCAGCCGTGAGTTCATCTGCCTCGACCCGGAAGGCAATGTCTGGTCCTTCGGCACCTATTGGCCGAAGGCGGGGGAGAAGGCGTAGGAAGTCTCACCGACGTTGGGGATTGGCAACAGCGCTTCGTCATCCACGGGCGAAGCAAGGAGCGAAGCGACGCGCACAGACCCGAGGATCCATTTCGTTACTTTCGCCGAAGAATGCAGCGGAGCGAATTCTGCACCGTTGCAACGCCTTGACGTCACCGAATGGATTTCTATGGTCTGCCTATCGCGCCAGCCCAAAAATCGCGTCACAGTCGACATGTCTCTCGAGCTCCGACGCGACCTCGTCCAGCGCCCTCTCGACGTCCGCGCGATAGTCGATGCCGCCTCCCCTGACGCCAAGGCTCTCCAGGTAGGCGGCGCGAAAGGCGTCGGCGGAAAACAGCCCGTGCAGATAGGTGCCGATCACCTTGCCGTCGGCGGTAACCGCGCCGTCCTCGACCCCGTTGAGGATCGTCGACGGCCGCGCCGTGTCCGGGCCGGTGGTGCGGCCGAGATGGATCTCGTAGCCTTCGAGCGGCAGGCCGAACTGCACCGACTGCGCGCTTGAATTGCGCACCGTCTTTTCGGACTCCATCACCGTTTCGATATCGAGCAGGCCGAGGCCTTCGGCTTCGGTGACGCTGCCTTCGATGCCCTCGGGATCGCGCACCATGCGGCCGAGCATCTGGTAGCCGCCGCAGATGCCGACGACATGGCCGCCGCGCTTGCGGTGAGCGAGAAGATCCCGGTCCCAGCCGTTCTCGCGGAATTTGAGCAGGTCTCCGATCGTCGACTTCGAGCCGGGGACGACAACCAGCCCGGCATCTTCCGGCAGCTTCTTGCCCGGCGGCACGAACACGACCTCGACCTGCGGCTCGGCCTTGAGCGGGTCGAGATCGTCGAAATTGGCGATGCGCGCCAGCATCGGCACTGCCACCTTCAGCGCCCGTTTCTCGCCGGAAGCGAGGCGCTCGAGCATGACCGAATCCTCCGAAGGCAGCCGGACGGCGGCCCTCAGCCACGGCACGACGCCGAAGCAGCGCCAGCCGGTGAAGGTTTCTATCGCCTTGATTCCGTCGTCGAACAACGAGACGTCGCCCCGGAACTTGTTGATGAGATAGCCGGCGATCATGCGCCGGTCCTCCTCCGGCAGGATGAGATGCGTGCCGGCAACCGAAGCGATGACGCCGCCGCGATCGATGTCGCCGACCAGGATCACCGGCACGTCCGCGCGGGTGGCAAAGCCCATATTGGCGATGTCGCGGCTGCGGAGGTTGATCTCGGCTGGCGAGCCCGCGCCCTCGACGATGACGAGGTCTGCGCCCTCGCCCACCTTGGCCCAGGAATCGAGCACCGCGTCCATCAGTCCGGCTTTCATCGCCTGGTAATCGCGCGCCCGTGCCTCGCCATAGACCTTGCCCTGAACCACCACTTGCGAGCCGATATCGCTCTGCGGCTTGAGCAGCACCGGGTTCATATGGACAGTCGGCCGGACGCCGCAGGCCAGTGCCTGCAGCCATTGCCCGCGGCCGATCTCGCCCTCGCCGGCCTTGTCGCCGCCAGGAATATCGGCGACGGCGGCGTTGTTCGACATGTTCTGCGGCTTGAACGGCCTGACCTTCAGCCCGCGATTCTTCGCGGCGCGGCAAAGCCCCGCGACCAGCACGGTCTTGCCGACATCCGAGCCGGTGCCCTGCAGCATGATCGCTTTGGCCATCAGCCCCTGCCTCCCGAGCCGATCGTCGACTTCTGCGCCAGCGGCCCGCCGCGCCAGAGATAGAGAGCCATCAGCGGTTCCGTGCCCGTACGCATGGCATGGCTGACGTTGGAGGCGTGGTGAATGACCTCGCCGGCGTCGCGAGTATGGAAACCGCCTTCGCCCATCCGCCATTCCGTGCCGCCGGTCAGCGGGACGTAGATTTCCTCGGCGATATGGTGGTGGTCGGGATAGACGATGTCCGGCCCGAGGATCAGCAGTCCGGCCGCAACCGCGTCATTGACGAAATGCCCGCGCGCGCCGAACACTTCCAGCCAGCCGTAACTGTCGACAAAGCCCTGCCCGAAATCGGCGGCGGTATAGGTCTGCCCCCAGCGTAACTCATCCCGATGGTCGGCAACGAATCGCGCCAGCGGCTTGGCGTCGGCCGGCGCAAGCTCGGCGATGCGATCGAGATAGCCAAGGCAGCCAAGCGCCCGCGGTTCGAGCGAACGGACAGGCATGTCCCAGCCGATGCGCGCGACTTCGTCCGCGACCAGATTATTGTCGACGCCGGCGAGATATGTGTGGAACCGGTCCAGCAACTCATCGAAAATTGTCGGCACGTACGAGCTCCGTTGGTCATTTCACGCACAGCCGGTCCGCAGGAAGCCGGGTTGCGCGGCGGCATCATTGGTCTAGATTGGACGGTGCGCAAAGCCAAAAACGACAGGCCAGAAGGCCTGAAACGACAGGGAGCACGCCATGGACGCGACAGTCGATGCGGGCACTGGCCAGTTCGAACTCAACGAGGAACAGCGCGCCATCCAGGAGATGGCCCAGGCCTTCGCGGCGGACCGCGTCGCGCCCAATGCGCTCGACTGGGACAAGACAAAGCACTTCCCCGCCGATGTGATCCGCGAAACCGGGCCGCTCGGCCTCGGCGGCATCTATGTGCGCGACGATGTCGGGGGCTCGGCGCTTGGGCGGCTCGATGCGGTGCTGATCTTCGAGGCTCTGGCCCACGCCGACCCGGCCTTCTCCTCCTTCATTTCCATCCACAACATGGCCGCCTCGATGATCGACCGCTTCGGCAGCGACGAGCAGCGCCAGCGCTTCCTGCCGAAACTGACCTCGATGGAATGGCTGGCGAGCTATTGCCTGACCGAGCCCGGCTCGGGCTCGGACGCAGCTGCGCTTAAGACGCGCGCGGTGAAGAGCGGCGGCGACTATGTCTTGAACGGCGCCAAGCAGTTCATCTCCGGCGCCGGCGACAGCGACCTTTATGTCGTGATGGCGCGTACCGGTGCCGACGGTCCGAAAGGCATCTCGACCTTCGTCGTGCCGAAGGACGCACCCGGCCTTTCCTTCGGCGCCAACGAGCACAAGATGGGCTGGCACATGCAGTCGACCCGCCAGGTCGTCTTCGAGGACTGCAAGGTGCCGGCCAAGAACCTGCTTGCCGCCGAAGGCGCCGGCTTCGGCATTGCCATGGCGGGGCTCGATGGCGGCCGGCTCAACATCGCCGCCTGTTCGCTGGGCGGCGCGCAGTCGGCGCTCGACAAGGCGCTGGCCTATACGGCCGAGCGCAAGGCCTTCGGCTCCAAGATCAACCAGTTCCAGGCACTGCAGTTCAGGCTGGCCGACATGGAGACGGAGCTGCAGGCGGCCCGCATCTTCCTCTACGCCGCCGCTTCCAAGCTCGACCGCAAGGCGCCCGACGCCGGCAAATGGTCGGCTATGGCCAAGCGCTTCGTCACCGATATCGGCTTCGACATCGCCAATCAGGCGCTGCAACTGCATGGCGGCTATGGGTATCTGCACGATTACGGCATCGAGAAGCTGGTCCGCGACCTGCGCGTCCACCAGATCCTCGAAGGCACCAACGAGATCATGCGCGTCATCATCGCGCGGGCGCTGATTGGTCGCTGAAAGCAGACAATTTTGGGAGAGAGACAATGAGCACCATCGCCTTCATCGGCTTGGGCAACATGGGCAATCCGATGGCCGCCAATCTCGTCAAGGCGGGGCATGCGGTGCTGGGCTTCGACCTTGTGCCTGAAAACCTCACGGTTGCGAAGGAGCACGGCATTACAGTCATGGCCAATGCCGTCGCCACGGTGAAGGACGCCGATGCCGTCATCACCATGCTGCCGGCCGGCAAGCATGTGCTGTCGGTTTATGAGGACATCGCACCCAAGGCGAAGAAAGGCGCGCTGTTCATCGACTCCTCAACGATCGATGTCGAATCGGCACGCAAGGCGCATGCGATTGCCGCGAAACATGACTTGCAGTCGATCGATGCCCCGGTCTCCGGCGGCACAGGCGGCGCCACCGCCGGCACGCTCACCTTCATGGCCGGTGGCTCGGATGACGCTTTTGCCGCCGCCGAGCCGATCCTGAAGCCGATGGCCGGACGCGTCGTCCATTGCGGCGGCGACGGCGCGGGCCAGGCGGCCAAGATCTGCAACAATATGATCCTCGGCATCTCGATGATCGGCGTCGCCGAAGCCTTTGTGCTCGCCGAAAAGCTCGGCCTGTCGCACCAGGCGCTGTATGACGTCGCCTCCACCTCGTCGGGCCAATGCTGGTCGCTGACCACCTATTGCCCGGTCCCCGGCCCTGTTCCGGCCTCGCCGGCCAACCGCGACTACAAGCCCGGTTTTGCCGCGGCCCTGATGCTAAAGGACCTGAAATTGTCGCAGGAAGCCGCGCAGGGCGCGGGCGCCGTGACCCCGCTCGGCGCCGAAGCCACGCAGCTCTATGCCTTGTTCAACGCGCAAGGTCATGCCGGCGCCGATTTTTCCGGAATTATTAATTTCCTGCGCGGAAACCAGGCGTAAGATACTGATTTTATAAGGTTATTTTCGATATTCGCCGGCCGGAAGCCGGCAAATTTAGATTTGCTTAAGGTCTCGCTAACTCACCGGTAACGATGTGCCTTTAAAACGGACTGCGAGGCGGACATCGCGTCTGCCCGGCGCTCCGGATCAGGTCTCGCGTACCGGAGCCCGTAAGTTTCGCAAGTATTCTTGTCGCGAAATGCCATGCGTATCTGGCAGAGCCGCGTTCCTTTTGGAGCGCGGTTTTTGCGTTTCTCAAGGCAATCCAACAACAGTGGAAATGGTCCCGGCCGAGATCAGCTCCTGCTGGACAAACGCCGGAAATTCGCCCGTACGGTACGGCCGGCGGGCTTGAGGGCGGCACCCAGGGATTGTAGCGCGGCCTCGCCGTTGACCAGGGACGGAACGCGTCCCGACAGCACCTCCGGCCAGAACCGGGCGGCCGATTGCAGAAGCGAAACCTGTGCTGCGATGGCGCCTTGGGCCGCGGCAGCAGTCTTTTCAGTAACGGCTCGCACGGTTTCCCTGCCGAGTTTCCGGTCGCTTTGCGCATCCGCGACAAGCAGGGGCATGCGCATCATCATCACCATCGGCGCCAACATCAGGTCGCCGCCGATCAGCGCGGCTTTCCTTGCGCCACGGGTCTTGCGGGTTTTCTTCATCGCGTAAGTCCTCAGCCGGACCCGTCTCTCAGGCCCAGTCTATTACGCGCGGGCGCATGCATTGTTCCCTGTACCTGGCGCGGATCGTGGCGGTCGGGCGCCCGAACACCGGACGCCCGACCGTTCTTCAGCGCTTGCGCAGGTCCGCGTCCGCCATGTCGAGCGCCTTGGCAATGCGCTCGCAAGCCATGTCGATCGTGTCGCGCGTCCAGATCAGCGGCGGCGACAGGATCATGGTGTCGCCGGTGGCCCGCATCATCATGCCGTTCGCGACCGCATGGTCGCGCACGACGACGGCAGCGCTTCCTGACGGCAGATAGCGTTCCTTGGTCGCCTTGTCCTTGACGATCTCGATCGCGCCCATCAGGCCTATCGAGCGCACCTCGCCGACCAGCCTGTGGCCCGCGATGCGTTCCTGCAGCGCCTGCGCGAAATAGGGGCCGGTGTCGTTCTTGACGCGCTCGACCAACCCTTCCTTCTCGATGATCTCGAGGTTCTTGAGCGCCACCGCGCAGGCCACCGGATGACCGGAATAGGTGTAGCCGTGATAGAATTCGCCGCCTTTTTCGACCAGCGTCCTCGCCACACGATCGCCGACCAGCAGCGCCGACAGCGGTTGGTAGCCCGAGGTCAGCGCCTTGGCGGTGGTGATGGTGTCGGGCTCGACCCCGAACGTCTGTGCCGCGAACCATTCGCCGGTGCGGCCATAGCCGGTGATGACTTCGTCCAGCATCAACAGCACATCGTATTTGCGGCAGATGCGCTCGACTTCCGGCCAGTAGCTCATCGGCGGGATCTTCACCCCGCCCGCGCCCATCACCGGTTCGCCGATGAAGGCGGCGACCTTGTCGGCCCCTGCTTCGAGGATTGCATCCTCGACCGCCTTCGCCGCGCGGATGCCGAAATCATGGTCGCTTTCGCCGGGCAGAGCGAGCTCATAGGCATAGGGCATCATCACATGGACGATGTTGGGCACCGCGCCGCCGAGCTGCTTGTGCATCGGCTCCATGCCGCCCAGCGACGTGCCGGCGATCGTCGAGCCGTGATAGGCCGACTTGCGCGAGATGATGCGGTTCTTCTCGGGCTTGCCTTCGAGCGCCCAATAGTGGCGGACAAGCCTGAGCGCCGTATCGTTGGCCTCCGAACCGGACGAGCCGTAGAAGACCTGGCTGACATGCTTGGGCGCGAGTTCCGCCAGCTTCTTCGACAACAGCACCGGCGTCGGCGTCGAGCATTTGAAGAAGGAGTTGTAGTAAGGCAGCTCCTTCATCTGCGCGTAAGCCGCCTCGGCCAGCTCGTCGCGGCCATAGCCGACATTGACGCACCACAGGCCCGCCATGCCATCGAGGATTTCGGTGCCGTCGGCATCGTAGATGAACGGGCCGTTGGCATGGGTAATGATGCGTGAGCCTGCCTCACGCAGTTCCTTGTGGTCGGTGAAGGGATGAAGGTGATGCGCGGCATCGATCTGCTGAAGCTGCTTCAGCGAATAATTCTGATAGGTCATGGGTTTGATCTTTCCTCTTGAACCAATCCGGCGGGAGCCGGAGGCGGATTCGTCAGAGGAAGGCAGGCGGCGAATAGCCGATGCGGGCGCACAGCCGCAAAAGCTCGGCGCGCAGCGTCCGCGGTGACGGCGTCACCGCGACCCCGAAGGCGCCTGATGTGCTGAAGCGGATCATGACGGCAGCTTATGCCGCCTGAGCCCCAAAATTCAAGCCATCCCGGTCAGGCAGTCTTGCCGAGCGACCTCTTGAGGAACATATAGCGCATCGCCGTCTGCGCCGCTTGTGGCCGGCGGTCGCCGCGCCCGCCATGGCCGCCTTCGGTTTCCTCGAAGAACAGCGTCTGGCCGTGACCTGCCTCCTGCAGCCGCGCCGCCATCTTGCGCGCATGTCCGGGATGGACCCGGTCGTCCGCGGTGGAAGTCATCAACAGCACCGGCGGATAGGCGGCATCGGCCGCGATATGTTGATAGGGCGAATAGGCGCCGAGCCAGGCCGCCTCCTCCGGCTTCGACGGGTCGCCATATTCGGCGATCCACGAGGCGCCGGGCGGCAGTTCGGTGTAGCGCAGCATGTCGAGCAACGGCACGTCGATGATGACGGCGCCGAACAGCTCCGGCCGCTGCGTCAGCGACGTGCCGGTGAGCAGGCCGCCGTTGGAGCCGCCGTGGATGCCGAGCTGCGCCGCCGTGGTGATGCCGCGCTTGACCACATCCTCGGCGACGGCAGCGAAATCGTCGAAGGCGTTCTGGCGCTTGCCCTTGAGCGCGGCCTGGTGCCAGGCCGGACCGAACTCGCCGCCGCCGCGGATGTTGGCCTGGACATAGGCGTTGCCCTTGTCCAGCCAAAGCTTGCCGCGGATGCCGGCATAGCCCGGCAGCAACGGCACCTCGAAACCGCCATAGCCGTAGAGCAATGCCGGGACCGGCCCTTTCTGGTCGCGGCGCCGCACCACGAAATACGGGATCATCGTGCCGTCCTTCGAGCGCGCCTCGAACTGCTCCGAAACATAAGGCGAGGCGTCGAAGCGGGCCGGCTGCGACTTCACCGTTTTAAGCGTCTCGCCATTGTCGTCCGACCAGATGATCGAGCTTGGCGTCAGGAAATCGGTAAAGGAGAAGGAGACGCTCGACCCGAAATGCTCGACATGGCTGATGCCGACATTGCCGTTGTCGGGCAGCGCGATCCGTTTCAGCGACCAGCCATCTGCGGCGCGGTCGCAGGCGATGACCTTGCCGCGAACATTGTCCATCAGGTTGATGAACAGCCGGTCCTGCGTCCTGGCGAGGCCCGCAATGGAAACGCGGTGCTCCGGTTCGAGGAGCGTCTCGATCCTTTCGAACGCACCCGTTTCAATCCAGCGATCGAAATCGACCGAATAGAGCCCATCCGGCAGGCAGCGCGTGCCGTCCGGCGCCGTCCAGGGGCTGCGCACGCCGAAGATAAGCTGGCCCTTGAAGATCGCCGTGTCGGTGGCGTCGTCGGGCAGCGGGATGCGCCGGTTCTCGCCCGAAGCCAGCCGCAGGAAACTGTGCGAGGTGAAGAAGTCGAGCGTCTTGCCGAGCAGCACATGCCGCTTGTCGCCGTCATACTCCACGCCGCCACCGACCGCGAGATGCTGCTTTTCGCCTTCGAAGATCGGCGTCGCGTCCTCGAGCTTGGTGCCGCGCCGCCACAGCTTGATCACGCGCGGATAGCCGGACTGCGTCTTGTCGTCTTCCTCGAAAGCGGCGGAGACGATGACGGTATCCTTGTCCAGCCAGGAAAAGCCCGACTTGGAGGCGCGCGCGGAAAACCCGCCATCGACAAAGGACCTCGTCGCGATATCGAACTCGCGCATCTCGCTGGCGTCGCCGCCATCGGGCGACATGTGGAGCAGGCAGCTGTTGAAATCGGGATAGAGCCGGCTCGCCCCGCCGAACACCCATTTGATGCCTTCCTTCGCCGAGAGCTGGTCGAAATCGATGATCGTCTCCCACTCCGGCTTGTCGGTCTTATAGGAAGCGACGGACGTGCGCCGCCACAGTCCAAGCGCGTTGGTCTTGTCCTGCCAGAAATTATAGACGTAGCCGGCAAGCGCGGCCCCGACCGGCATATTGTCCTCCGCGGTCATCAGGTCGAGCGCGGTTTCGAATGTCGCCTGATAGGAAGGATCGCCCTGCAGTTCGGCGACCGCCAGCGCATTCTGGCGATGGACCCAGTCCAGCGCTTCCTTGCCGTTGCGATCCTCAAGCCAGAGGTAGGGATCGTTGGCGGTCAACTCGGGCTGGGTTCTGGTCATCGTGCTGGTCATGCAGGTCTCCATCTGGCGGCCCCGCCTACATCGCGTTCGTTGCCTTGATATTCAAGAGCCATGTCGGGACCGATTACAAAACCCGCCGGCGCGCGATCGTCGCCGCCGCCAGCGCCGCGCAGATTGCGCCAAGCGTGACCGGCAGGCCGGCGGCGCCGATGACATCCATAACGCCACCGGTGAGCGGCGGCACGATGATGCCGCCAAAACCCCACATCAGCGAGAAGGCGGCATTGCCGGCGACCAGCGCCGAGCCGGTGAAGCGTTCGCCGAGCTCGATGATCGACATCGTGTAGATGCCGTAGGAAACGGCGCCCCAGATAAAGACGCAGCCCCAGATCAGCGGCGTCTCGATCAGCGCCGGCAAAAGCGCGCATCCAAAGATGGTCACCGCCACGCAGCCGAACCGCACCAGGCGCGCCGTCAGTTTTTCGGCGAGGAGGCCGAGCGGCACCTGCATGGCGATGTTGCCGGCGATCATCACCGACAGCAGCGCCGACATGCGCGCCTCGGGAATGCCGTGATGCGTTCCATAGACCGGCAGCAGCGCGAGTATAGCCTGCTCGAACCCGGCCGCGACCACGACCGCCGACAGAAGCAGCCAGGCCAAGGGTATGAAGCCCAGCACCGACACCTTGTTATCGGCCTCGTCGACCTTCGGCAGCCGCTTCACCACCACGGCCAGGCAACCGCCGCAGAAGAGGAAGGCCAGAATGCCGACCAGGAAAGGCGGCCAGCCTTCGGTGCCGACGGCAAGCAGGCAGAGCGGGCCGGTCGCGAAGCCCGCCGAGATGATTGTCGAATAGATGCCCATGACGCGGCCGCGCCGCGCCGGCGGCGCTAGCGCAATCACCCAGATTTCGCTCAAGACATAGAGCGGGTTGGTCACGACGCCGATCAGGAGGCGCAGCGGAAACCACAGATAGACATTTTGTGTCCAGCCGACCAGCGCCAACACCAGCGCCGAGAGCGCTGCGCAAGTGAGCGCGGTGCGCCCTGCCCCGAACCGGCGCGCCAATCCCGGGATCAGCGGCGAGGACAGGATGAAGCCGACCGGCGTCATCGCCGCCGACAGCCCGATCATCGCCGGCGAAACGCCCTGACGCTGCAGGATGAAGCTGAGGAGCGGATAGGAAAGTCCTTGCGCGATGGCGAAGACAGACACGGTCGCGATCACGCCGGTGATCGCGGCCCACTGCACCGTCTCGCCGCTCTCCGAACCAGCCAGAGCCATCGGTCTTGCTCCAATCGCCTGGAGGCTTAGCCGGTATGGCCGGCTGCCGTAAGAGCCAACTGGCGGCGAAAGCGCATGTTCCAGCCAGTCCCTGTCAGGAGCGCTGACGCTGCAAGGTACGGTACAAGGCGAACGCCACCAGCAACACATCGAGCCCAACGATGACGGCAGGCAGCCCGAGCGGGCCGATCGCCTGCATCAGGGCCCCGGCGCCGGGCGGGCCGACAATGCCGCCGACGCCCCACAGCAACGCGAAGGCTGCATTGCCGGTGACCAGCAGCGAGCCCTTGAAGCGGCTGCCGAGCTCGACCAGCGCCATCGTGTAGACGCCGTAGCCGACCGCCCCCATCACCAGCAGCACGCCCCAGATCAGCGGCGTGGCGATCAGCAGCGGCAACAGGATCGCGCAGCCCGTCGTCGCCACCGCGCAGGCGAGGATCATCGGCCGCCCGCCGAAGCGTTCGGCGAGCAGGCCAAGCGGGATCTGCAGGACGATGTTGCCCAGCGAAAGCATCATCACCAGGGCGGCAAGCGCCGCTTCGGGCAGGCCGTAGCCCGCGCCGAAGACGGGCACCAACGCATAAGTGCTCTGCTGAACGGCGGCGGAGACCAGCACGGCCAAAAGCAGCGCCGGTGCGAGCCGCGCGAAACCGACAAGACTACCGGCGGGCTGGCCATCGTCCTCGAAACCGGTGAGCTTGGAGGAGACGAGGCGCAGAATGACCGCGCAAAGGGCGAAACCGGCAATGCCGACGCCGAAAGGCGCCCAGCCGGCGGTGCCGACAAGGGTCAGGGTAAACGGCCCGGCCGCGTAGCCGGCGCCCATCAGCGTGTTGAACACGCCCATGACACGCCCGCGCCGCGATGGCGGCGCCAGCGACAGCGCCCAGACCTCCCCAAGCACATAGAGCGGGTTGATGACCACGCCGATGATGAAGCGGATGACGTACCAGGCGACCCAGTTCTGCAGATAGCCAATAGCCAGGAAGCACAGCGCGCCAAGCAGGGAGCAGCCGACCGCTAGGTTCCGCGCGCCGACCAGCCGCACGGCCGCCGGCACGAAGGATGCCGACAGGATCAGCCCGACCGGCATCATGGCCGCGGACAGTCCGATCAAGCCCGGCGAAAAGCCTTGGCCCTGCATCAGCAGGGTGAACAGCGGCGAGCTCAACCCTTGCGCCGCGCCGAACATGGCGAGCGCGGCCGTGACCCCGGCAAGGGCTGCCCATTGCGGTCGATCTTCGGCGGTCTGGACGGAAGCGGTCATCGTGGCTCGCACTTGAACAATCACGGCATCATTATCAGTGGCGAGAGCCCTCCTGATGCCTCAGCGGAAGCAATTCGGCGATCCAGTCCGCTCCCCTTCCGTCATGTCGCTTCCCTCGCCCTAGTGGTCGCCGCCTCCTCACCGGCGACATTGCCGCCAGTTCATTATGCCGCCAATTTCGCATCCTCACGAGGCTTCTCATGACTGCCGCCCTCCATCCCGCCGAACCGGCATTGGCAACAGATCGCGCCCGCCGTGGCGGACGCGCGGGAAAGCGCGCCGGCGGCTCGGCCGCTTTCGAGCAGCCCGCCTTCCGGCAGCTGAAGAACCCGCTGTCGCCGACCAGGCTCGTGTCCGACGACGAATTGGAATCGATCCACCTCGCCTCGCTGCGCGTGCTGAAGGAGATCGGCGTCGACGTCCTGCACGACGAAGCCCGCCGCATCATGAAGGCGCATGGTGCGGACGTGCGCGAAGGCTCGGAGCGCGTGCGCTTCGACAGCGACATGATCCTCGAGCTTGTCTCGCACTGTCCGTCGGAATTCACGCTGCATGCCCGCAACCCGGCGCACAATCTGCGTTTCGGCGGCAACAACGTCATCCTGTCGATGATGGCGTCGGCGCCGAACTGCTCCGACCTCGACCGCGGCCGCAGGCCCGGCAACCAGGCCGACTACCGCAACTTCCTGCGCCTCGCGCAGATGCACAACATCCTGCACTGCACCGGGGGCTATCCGGTGGAGCCGATCGACATCCATCCGTCGGTCCGGCACCTGGAATGCATCCGCGATCTCGCCACGCTGACCGACAAGGTCTTCCACATCTATTCGCTCGGCAAGGAGCGCAACGTCGACGGCATCGAGATCACCCGCATCGCACGCGGCATCAGCCGCGAGCAACTGATGCAGGAGCCTTCGGTCTTCACCATCATCAACACCAATTCGCCGCTCAAGCTCGACGTGCCGATGATGGAAGGCATCATCCAGATGTCGAGCATGGGCCAGGTCGTGATCGTCACGCCGTTCACGCTGTCGGGCGCCATGGCGCCCGTCACCGTCGCCGGCGCGCTGGTGCAGCAGAACGCCGAGGCACTCTCCGGCGTCGCCTTCGCGCAGATGGTGAAGAAGGGCGCGCCGGTCGGCTATGGCGGCTTCACCTCCAATGTCGACATGAAGTCCGGCGCGCCAGCCTTCGGCACGCCCGAATATATGAAGGCGCAGCTTGTCGGCGGCCAGCTTGCCCGCCGCTACAACATCCCCTACCGCACCTCCAACACCTGCGCCGCCAACACGGTCGACGCCCAGGCCGCCTATGAAAGCGTGTTCTCGCTGTGGGGCGCCATCCAGGGCGGCGGCAACCTGATGATGCACGGCGCCGGCTGGCTTGAAGGCGGCCTGCGCTGCTCCTACGAAAAGACCATCCTCGACATAGATCTTTTGCAGATGGTGGCCGAGTTCCTCACCCCGCTCGACCTCTCCGAGGACGCGCTCGGCTTCGACGCCATCCAGTCGGTCGGTCCCGGCGGCCATTTCTTCGGCACCCCGCACACGCAGGCGCGTTACAAGACCGCCTTCTATTCGCCGATCGTGTCCGACTGGCGCAACTTCGAGACCTGGACCGAGGCCGGCTCGCCGACGGCGATGGAGCGGACCAACAAGGTGTGGAAGGAGCGCCTTGCCGCCTACGAGGAGCCCTATATGGATCCGGCCATCCGCGAGGAACTCAACGACTTCGTCGAGAAGCGCCGCGCCGAAGGCGGCGCGCCGACGGATTTCTGATCATCTGTGTTGAGGATGAATAGTCGACCCCCACTCCGTCGAGCTGCGCTCGACACCTCTCCCCCGATCGACGGGGGAGAGGAAAGGCGCGAGGCGATTCCAGTTGGCGCCCTTCCTCTCCCTCCGGAGGGGGGAGAGGTGGCGCCGCGAAGCGGCGACGGAGTGGGGGAAGGCGCTGCTCAAACCCGCAGTCGCCGCAAAGTTGGCACGACCCAGCGGGCGCGAAATCTGCGGCAAGCCGGCAACCAGGCGGAAGCATTGCTTTGGCTTGAACTGAAGGCACGCAAGCTCGGCGGCTATCGCTTTACGCGCCAATTCTCCATCGGCCCCTTTTTTGCGGACTTCGCTTGCCGCGAGCGTTGGCGCGTCGTGGAGGTCGATGGATCCCAACATGCCGACAGCTCATATGACCGGCGCCGCGACGACTTCATGCAGGCCGAAGGTTACTCGATCCTGCGTGTTTGGAACCATGACGTCCTGAAACATCGTGCTCCCGTCTGTGAAACCATCCTCGCCGCGCTTGACGGGAGGCTGACCGAAAACATCGCGGCATCGGATCTCTGTTTTGTTTTCACCCCTCGATCACTCGAACCAGTATTTTCAAACACGGACCTATCTTCATGAAATCCCACGTAAAAGCGGTTGTCATCGGCGGCGGCGTCGTCGGCTGCTCGGTGCTCTATCACCTCGCCAAGGCCGGCTGGACCGACATCATGCTGATCGAGCGCTCGGAGCTGACCTCCGGCTCGTCCTGGCATGCGGCGGGCGGTTTCCACACGCTGAACGGCGACCCGAACGTCGCCAAGCTGCAGGCCTACACCGTGCAGCTTTACAAGGAAATCGAGGAGATTTCCGGCCAGTCCTGCTCGCTGCACCTGACCGGCGGCGTCATGATGGCCGACACGCCGGAGCGCATGGACTTCCTGCGGCTGGCCCACGCCAAGGGCCGCTATCTCGGCATGGACACCGAGTTGATCACGCCTTCGGAAGCCAAGGCGATGTTCCCGCTGATGGACGAGACCAATTTCGTAGGGGCCATGTGGGACCCGGTCGAAGGCCATCTCGACCCGTCCGGCACAACCATCGCGTACTCCAAGGCTGCGAAGAAGCTCGGCGCCGAGATCGTGCTGCGCAACCGCGTCGTCGACCTCACGCAGCAGCCGGACGGCACCTGGAACGTCGTCACCGAACAGGGCACCGTCCATGCCGAGCATGTCGTCAATTGCGGTGGCCTGTGGGCGCGCGAGATCGGCCGCATGGTCGGCGTCGAGCTGCCGGTGCTGGCCATGGAGCACATGTACCTCTTGACCGAGCCGATGCCTGAGGTCGAGGAATTCAACAAGTCGACCGGCCGCGAGATGATCGGT
>NZ_VFTH01000028.1:0-67036 GCF_006439375.1 Mesorhizobium sp. B4-1-1 | reverse complement strand
AGACCCTAGGATCCATGCCGTTACGCTAAGGCGTTGCAGCGATTACAGAATTCTGCACCGTTGCACTCCATGTGGAGATCACGACATGGCAACTGTGTTCACGCGAATGCGGTTTTATCGCGCATGATGGCGTTGAGGACGACCAGGAGCTTCCTTGCGACGGCGATGATGGCGAGCTTCTTGGAGCCGGAGCGGGCAGCAAGTGCGGTGTAGAAGGCCTTGAAGCGCTCACAGGTTCGAATGGCGGTGAGGGCTGCCATGTAGAGGGCGCGGCGCACGCGCGATCGCCCGCCCTGGATCTGGCTCCTGCGGTTGAGCTTGCCGCTTTTGTTGTCGAACGGAGCAAGGCCTACCAGAGCGGCGATCGCCTTGGGTGAGCGCTGGCCGAGCTCGGGCAGGAGCGCCAGCAGCGAGAATGCGCCGACCTTGGAGACACCGGGCACGGAGACCATGAGCGTGTAATCGCGGGCGGTGTCCTCGGCTTGACGAATGACTTCGGCAATCTGGCTCTCGATCGCCTTGATGCGCGTGTCGAGGTAGGCGATCGTTTCTTCCAGATCGGCAATGACGATCTCATTGAAGGCCTCGGCGAGGTGCTTCTTCGCCGTTGCCCGCATCTCGACCAGTTGATCGCGGTAGCGGGCAAGCGATTGAAGCTGCTCGACTTCTTCGCGCGGCGCCGGCTCGGCCTCAGGCTGATAGCGACGGCCGTAGTCGCTCAGCATCCTGGCGTCGAGAGGATCGGTCTTGGCCCGCCGTCTCGTCGACTTCGAATAGTGGTGGGTATGCGCTGGGTTTTGCCGCGAGAACGGCACGCCGGCCTTGGCCAGCGCATGGCGCAGAAGCCGGTCATGGACGCCTGTCGCCTCCATGACGACGAAGTCCCGGCTGGGATCAAGGCCCGCCACATACGCCGCGATCGCGTCGGCCTGGTTGTCGATGCGCCGAAGACGGCCACTTGTCTCATCAAAAAAATCCAGCCACTGCTTTGAGATGTCGCAGCCGACATAGTTCTGGGCTATCATGTCCACGCCTCTTCCTGTGGTGCGGGGTCTGCTTGGAACAGCCCCGTGCAACTGTTCAGGTTGATGGTTCACCGGTGGGAAGGGACCGGGCCATGCCACGGCCTGTCCGAAAGGACGACCAGGATCCACTCGGTCTCCTTCCCACTTCAACCATACACCAGAACCAACACACAGGATTCCAGGGTCTGCGCGCGTCGCTTTGCTCCTTGCTCCGCCCTGGAATGACGACCGGAGAAAGGCCCAGACCAATTTCCAAGGCTTGCGCCTGCCTTCGTGACAATGCTCCGCCCGGCTTGGCCCACGACCTGCGCCGCTCCGCCTGCTAAATGCAGGCCTGCAACCCAACGAGGCCCCCATGCGCAAGCTCATCTCCACCGGCTCCCCCTTCGAAAAGACAGCCGGCTATTCGCGCGCGGTGGTGCAGGGCGACTGGTGCTTCGTCTCGGGAACGACCGGCTACGACTATGCCACCATGACGATGCCGGACACGGTCGAGGCGCAGACGCGCAACTGCCTGGCGACCATCGCCAAGGCGCTGGCCGATGGCGGTTTCGACATGGCCGACGTGGTGCGCGCGCATTACTACATCACCGACCAGGCTTTCGTTGACGTGGTCTTCCCGATCCTCGGCGAGGCGTTCGGCGACATCCGCCCGGCGGCGACGATGATCGTGTGCCAGCTCAACAAGCCGGAGATGAAGATCGAGATCGAGGTGACGGCGCTGCGGCGCACGGCATAGGGGCCGGAGCGATGACTGTCCGGCGCATCGTAGCCAACATCGCCACAAGGGACATCGCGGCGGCGAAGCGCTTCTATCATGACGTGCTTAGCCTCGACATCCTCATGGATCAAGGCTGGATAGCCACCTATGGCTCCGAGGAACGGATGCAGGTGCAGGTGAGCTTCATGGCCGAGGGCGGATCGGGTACGCCGGTGCCGGACCTTTCGATCGAGGTCGACGACGTGGATGCGGCGCTTGCGGGCATGAAGGAGGCCGGCTTCGCCGTCGAATACGGCCCGGCCGACGAGCCCTGGGGCGTGCGTCGCTTCTATGTGCGCGACCCGTTCGGCCGGCTGGTGAATATCCTGTCGCATCGGTAGGCGCTGCCGGTCTTCTTTGAGACGATCTCGGCGCTCGTCCCCTTGCGCCGCAACCACTTGGCGTTTAGCAAGGCGCCGGTTCAATTCTTTCCGGACGGTTCTCCATGGCTTCGAAAAATCTCTTCCTGCTCGCCGGCGACGGCATCGGCCCCGAGGCCATGGCCGAGGTGAAGAAGCTGATCAAGGCCATGAACGACAAGCTCGGCAGCGGCTTCGCCACCGACGAGGGCTTGGTCGGCGGCTGCGCTTACGATGCGCATGGCGCGGCGATCTCCGATGCGGACATGGCAAAGGCGATGGCGGCGGATGCGGTGCTGTTCGGCGCCGTCGGCGGGCCGAAATGGGATGCCGTGCCTTACGAGGTGCGCCCCGAGGCCGGCCTGCTGCGGCTGCGCAAGGACATGGAGCTGTTCGCCAACCTCAGGCCGGCGATCTGCTACCCGGCCTTGGCCGCCTCTTCCTCGCTCAAGCAGGACGTGGTCGAGGGCCTCGACATCCTGATCGTGCGCGAACTCACCGGCGGCGTCTATTTCGGCGAGCCGAAACAGATCATCGATCTCGGCAACGGCCAGAAGCGCGGCATCGACACTCAGGTCTACGACACGTTCGAGATCGAGCGCATTTCGGGCGTCGCCTTCGAGCTGGCGCGGACGCGCAAGAATCACGTCACCTCGATGGAAAAGCGCAACGTCATGAAGTCGGGCGTTTTGTGGAACGAAGTGGTCAGCCAGACACACAAGGCCAGATACAGCGACGTCAAGCTCGACCACATGCTGGCCGATGCCGGCGGCATGCAGCTGGTGCGCTGGCCGAAGCAGTTCGACGTCATCGTCACCGACAATCTGTTCGGCGACATGCTCTCAGACATCGCCGCCATGCTGACCGGCTCGATCGGAATGTTGCCGTCGGCCTCGCTCGGCGCGCCGGATGTGAAGACCAAGAAGCGCAAGGCGCTCTACGAGCCGGTGCACGGCTCGGCGCCCGACATCGCCGGCAAGGGCATCGCCAACCCGATCGCGATGATCGCGTCCTTCGCCATGTGCCTGCGCTATTCCTTCGGCATGGTCGCCGAGGCCGACAAGCTGGAAGCGGCGATCGCCGCCGTGCTCGATGACGGCCTGCGCACCAAGGACATCTTCTCGGCGGGCATGAAGGAAGTCGGCACCACCGAAATGGGCGACGCCATCATCGCCAAGTTCCTGGGGTGAAACCGGCGCCGTCGACCTTCGCTGGGCGAGGATCGACGATGCCGAAGCGCTCGCCGTCCTCCTTTGCGCGATGGCGGCGCACCACCGCCAGGCGGACGCTTCAGCCAATCTCCAAGGTTGGCGATCTGCCCCGGCGCTCGCCGCGGGTCAGCTTCCAACTTCCGTCGCGATGTTACGCTGGCCGCTTCTTCTGCTTCTTGCGCTTTGCCGGCTGGTCGGATTTCGGCTTGTCGAACTTTGCCTTTGCCGGCTTCTTCGCCCAGGGTTTCGCCTCGCCGCCAGGCTGTCGCTCGCCTGGCTCCCGTTTCTCGAATCTGGGGCTCTTCTGGTCGAAAGCACCCTTGCCGCGATGCGGCTTCTTGTCCGGCTTGGGCGGCTGGTAGCCGGCCCGCGACAGGTCCGGCGTGCCGTCGATCCGCTTGACCGCGATGTTGCCCTGCAGCTTGCGGTCGGGCCCGATCGCGGCGACGAACCGGTCGGCCCAGTCGGCGGCGATCTGCACGAAGGTTTCTTCCGGCTGCATCTTGATGGCGCCGATCTCGCGCTTGGACATGCCGGCGGTGCGGCACAGCATCGGGATCAGCCAGCGCGGCTCGGCATTCTGCCGGCGACCGACCGACAGCGAGAACCAGACGCTGTCGCCGAAATCATCACGGCGGGCGGGTGTTTCGTCGCGGCGCGCGAATTTCTCGCCCGCCAATCTTTCATGCGAAGGCGCGAACGGCGCGACGTCGAGCAGATCCTCAGGCGCCGAGCGGCTGCTGCGGCAAAGCCGCACGAAGGCGGCCGCCACTTGTTCGGCGCCGTGCTGGTTGAGCAGCGTCTCGATGAAAGACCGCTCCTCCTCGTTGATCGGCTCGGCAAGCGCGGGATCGGCCAGAATGCGCTCGTCGTCGCGGTGCAGCACATCGTCGGCCGAGGGCGGGCTCGCCCATGTCGCCTTGATGCCGGCATTGCCAAGCAGCCGCTCGGTGCGCCTGCGGGCATTTCCGGGAACGATCAGGGCGCTGACGCCCTTGCGCCCGGCGCGGCCCGTGCGACCACTGCGATGCAGCAGCGTCTCGGGGTTGGTCGGCAGGTCGGCATGCACCACCAGCTCGAGATTGGGCAGGTCGATGCCGCGCGCCGCGACATCCGTTGCGATGCAGACTTTGGCGCGGCCGTCGCGCATTGCCTGCAGCGCGTGGCTGCGCTCGTTCTGGCTGAGCTCGCCCGACAGCGCCACGACGGAGAAATTGCGGTTGTTGAAGCGCGCCGTCAGGTGGTTGACCGCCGCGCGCGTGTTGCAGAACACCAGCGCGTTCTGGGCTTCGTAATAGCGCAGCACGTTGATGATGGCGTTTTCCCGGTCGGCCTGGGCAACGCTGAGCGCTCGGTATTCGATGTCGAGATGCTGCTTTTCCTCGCCGCCGGCGGAGATCCGCACCGCATCGCGCTGGTAGCCCTGGGCGAGCGTTGCGATGGAGCGCGGCACGGTGGCGGAAAACATCAGCGTGCGGCGCTCGGGGGGCGCCGCATCGAGGATGAATTCGAGGTCTTCGCGAAAACCGAGGTCTAGCATCTCGTCGGCCTCGTCCAGCACCACGGCCTTCAGCGCCGACATGTCGAGCGCGCCCCGCGTGATGTGGTCGCGCAGACGCCCGGGCGTGCCGACGACGATGTGGGCGCCGCGCTCCAGCGCGCGCCGCTCGGTACGCATGTCCATGCCGCCGACGCAGGAGGCGATCTGGGCACCGGTCAGCTCGTAAAGCCATTCCAGCTCGCGCCGCACCTGCAGCGCCAGCTCGCGCGTCGGCGCCACGACCAGCCCCAGTGGCGCGCCGGCGCCGGCGAAACGCTCAGTCCCGCCAAGCAGCGTCGGTGCCACGGCAAGGCCGAAGGCGACGGTCTTGCCGGAACCGGTCTGCGCCGACACCAGCGCGTCGGCCTGGCCGAGCTCCGGCCCAAGCACCGCCTTCTGCACCGGCGTCAGCGCTGAATAACCGCGCTTTTCCAGCGCCTCTGCCAGCGCAGGAACGATCGTTTCGAAACTGGACATTTTCTTCTTTCGGAATTCGGGGTTCTGTACTCGTCGCGGAGCACAAGGCCGGCACTGCGCCAGCCAAAGGATATTTGGGCGTTCGTACTTCTTGCGGCCTCACTTGTATAGTGCATGGGCTCCACCAGGACCGCGACCATGCTGTGCCGCCGACTGGCGAAACCGCTTGCGAGAGCGCCCCTCTCCCCGTCACTATACGGGGAGAGGATGCCGGCAGGCAGGTGAGGGGCAGCGCGACCGCTGATAGGTAAGGCAGGGGCGAGGCTTCAGGCCTCACTTCCGGACGAGCTAACTGTCGAAGTCGGCGCCGCCCCTCATCCGCCCTTCGGGCACCTTCTCCCCGTATAGTGACGGGGAGAAGGAGAGCGCAGCGCCGATTGACTCTTCTGCCAAACCGCGTAAAAGCCCGCGTCGAACGGGATCGTTTTTCGATGCGCGGCCTTTTGATGGCTCACCTTGCATTCGACTCCCCCAGCCACAATGTAACGCATTGGGCTGGGCGCTTAGATGCGTCCGTCCGTTCCAGCAAAACTACGGCCAAAACCACCAAAACGGTGTGATTCCCTTGGCCTAACCACCCTCTCCCGGGTCCGGCCCGGGGGCGGAACCCGCATGAGGCCGGCGGGTTTCTCCAACAACCAAGCGGAGAGGGACAGGAGATATCAGATGAGTTTCAAGGTTGCGGTAGTCGGCGCCACGGGCAATGTGGGCCGCGAAATGCTCAACATTCTGGACGAACGCGGCTTCCCGGTGAGCGAAGTGGTGGCGCTGGCGTCGCGGCGCAGCCAGGGCACCGAAGTGTCCTTCGGCGACCGCACGCTGAAGGTCAAGGCGCTCGACCAGTACGATTTCTCCGATACCGACATCTGCGTCATGTCGGCGGGCGGCAATGTGTCGAAGGAATGGTCGCCGAAGATCGGCAAGCAGGGCTGCGTCGTCATCGATAATTCGTCGGCCTTCCGCTACGATCCGGACGTGCCGCTGATCGTGCCGGAGGTTAACCCGGACGCGATCTCGCTGTTTACACGCAAGAACATCATCGCCAACCCGAACTGCTCGACCGCTCAGCTCGTCGTGGCGCTGAAGCCGCTGCATGACGTTGCCACCATCAAGCGCGTCGTCGTCGCCACCTACCAGTCGGTCTCCGGCGCCGGCAAGGAAGGCATGGATGAGCTGTTCACCCAGACCCGCGCGGTGTTCGTCGCCGACCAGGTCGACGTCAAGAAGTTCACCAAGCGCATCGCCTTCAACGTCATCCCGCATATCGACGTCTTCCTCGACGACGGCTTCACCAAGGAAGAGTGGAAGATGGTGGCCGAGACCAAGAAGATGCTCGACCCCAAGATCAAGCTGACGGCGACCTGCGTGCGGGTGCCGGTGTTCATTGGCCATTCGGAAGCCGTCAACATCGAGTTCGAGAAGCCGATCACGGCGGATGAAGCGCGCGAGATACTGCGCGAGGCGCCCGGCTGCCAGGTGCTCGACAAGCGCGAGGACGGCGGCTACATCACGCCGCTCGAATCGGCCGGCGAGGATGCCACCTTCATCTCGCGCATCCGCGAGGATTCGACCATCGACAACGGCCTGTCGATGTGGGTGGTCTCCGACAATCTGCGCAAGGGCGCGGCGCTGAACGCCGTGCAGATCGCCGAACTGCTGGTCGAGCGCGGCCTCATCCAGCCGAAGAAGAAGGCTGCTTAATCTCGCTCACGGGCCACACCGCCGCTGCCGCGGCTGGCCCTGCGCGGGCGCGCCGGGACGCCCTTCCTTCTCCCCGTTCAACGGGGAGAAGGTGCCCGAAGGGCGGATGAGGGGCAGCGCCGGCCTATGAGTGACCGGACCGAAATCACCCTACGCCCGGCCATCGGCTCCGATGCCGTCGCCATCGCCAGGATGATGCGCGCGTCACTCAATGCTTTCGAGTGGATGCCGGTCCTGCACACGCCGGAGGAGGACCTGTTCTTCATCCGCGATGTCCTGCTGCCCAATCAGCAAGTGAGCGTCGCCGTCGCGGGAGAAAATATCGTCGGTTTCATCGCCGTCAGCGGCGAATGGGTCGAGCAGCTCTATCTCGATCCGGCCTGGACAGGACAAGGCATCGGCGCCCGGATTCTGACTCAAGTCACGGCCGGGATGCCTGTGATCAAGCTGCGTTGCTTCCAGGCCAACACCGGCGCGCGCCGCTTCTATGAGCGGCACGGCTTTCGCGCCGAAGGTTTCGGCGATGGCTCGACCAATGAGGAAGGCCTGCCGGATATTCTCTATGCGCTCAGGCGCTGAGTTCACCCGCCGCTTTCCGCCGCCAACCGCTGCAATATGGCCAGCGCCTCCTCCGCCCGCTCCACCGGCACGAAGAGATGGTCGTGATAGAAGGCCGAGACCGGATTGACGCCCATGCCGGCCGCCGCGAGCCGTCTCGTGATGGCGGCGAGGAAGCCGACGGCTTCCAGCGAGGAGTGGATGTCGAGCGTGATCATCCGGCAGCGGAAGGTGCCGGCGAGGCCGGCGGCCTTCGCCTCGTCTTCGGTTGTGATCAGGGTCAGGCCTTCCCGCTCGCGAAATTGCATGATGGGATCGAGTCTCGCAGGGACCGGCGTGCCCGGCGCCAGTGTCGCGAACACATAGACGTCGGTAAGCAGTTGCGGCGTCATCGACGCGAGCAGTTTTTGCAGGTCGGTCTCGCCCGTCATCGTCGCTCCTCCTCTTGGCAGTCGCAGTCGTGTCTCAATACATGCAAGGGCCGACGGTCCGGCCGTGACGACGACATCTCGATGTCGCTTGCGGTTGCGCCGCGGGCATCGACCACACAATAAGACATCAAAGCCAAGCCGGCTTGCAAAGGTCACCCAATGATCGTCCGCCCGCGCCCGACATTCCTGCAGCTGTTCTTCATCATGCGCGGCTCGGTGGTGCCGCGCATCCTGCCGCAGATTTTCGGCTTCGCTATCTATTCGGCGGTCATCCTGCTTCTGGCGCGGCAGTTCCATCTCGACCTCGGCGTCTTCAGCATCGCGCCTTTCGGGCTCGTCGGCGTGACGCTGTCGATCTATCTGTCGTTCCGCAACAACGCCGCCTATGACCGATGGTGGGAGGCCCGCAAGCTCTGGGGCGCGCTGGTTTTCGAGATCCGCAACCTGGCACGCGCCACCACCAGTCTGGTCGGCGACCGCGCCGAGCAGCGCGCGCTTCTGATGGAGGCGCTTGCCTTCTGCCACCTGCTGCGCGGGCAATTGCGCAAAATCGACAGCACAAACGACGCCCGCGCCTTCATCGGCGAGGAGGTCGACAAGGCCGTCGCCCGCACCAACCCGGCCGACGACATGGTCCGCCGCATGGGCCGGCGCGCCAATGCGCGGCGCGAGGCGGGCGCGCTCGACCCGATCGGCTTCCGCATCCTCGATGAAAGGCTGGCCGCGCTCGCCGCCATCCAGGCGGGCTGCGAGCGGATCGCCGGCACGCCCTTGCCCTTCGCCTATACGCTGCTGGTGCATCGCACGGCCTATGTCGTCTGCCTGCTCCTGCCGATCGGCCTGATCTCGACCACTGGCTGGGCGACGCCGCTGTTCACGGCGCTGATCGCCTATACGTTCTTCGGCCTCGACGCGCTGTCGGAAGAGCTCGAGGACCCGTTCGGCATCGAGGCCAACGACTTGGCGCTCGACGGCCTTTGCCGCGTCTGCGAGATCTCCGTGTTCGAGGCGCTGGACGAGACGCCGCCGAAGATGATCGCGGCCGACAAGTTCTATTTCTCTTAGGAGGTCGACCCACGAGGGCTCTGCCCTCGGAGATTGGTCGAAAGCGCTGTGTTCTCTTCGTCATTCTAATGCATGTCGCGGAAAAGTGTGCAGCGGTTTTGCGATAACGACATGCATGAAAACAAAGCCTTAAAAGCGCGTCGCCTGAATCCGCTTCAGCGCGACGCGCTTTTAGGGCGGAGCAAGGAGCGAAGCGACGCGGCGCAGACCCAGAAGTTAAGATCGCCTGGCTGGAGCTTCATTCTAGAGCGCTGCATTCTTCGTTCGACGTCACGGCATGGATACTCGGGTCAAGCCCGAGTATGACGAAGGCGTGTAGGATCGCGGCATGTTCCTTCGTCCTTGGATCGAACCCGGCAAATGGCCGGCATTCGAAACCATCAGGAGGGAATATCCATGAGCATTTCCGAAGCCGCGCCTGCTTCAAAAGGCGCTTTGTGGGCCGGGCGCGCGCTCAGCGCCGTCGTCGTCCTGTTCATGATCTTCGACGGCGTCATCAAACTGCCGCCGCTGGATGTCGTCACCCGGACGATGACTGAACTTGGTTGGCCGGCCGACGCCAATGTCGCGCGGCTGCTCGGCGTCGTCGGGCTGATCTCGACCGCGCTCTATGCGCTGCCGCGCAGCTCGGTGCTCGGCGCCATCCTGCTCACCGCCTATATGGGCGGCGCGATTTCGACCCATGTGCGGATTGGCAACCCGCTGTTCTCGCACACGCTGTTCGGCGTCTATCTCGGCATTATCCTGTGGGGCGGGCTCTACCTGCGCGACGCAAGAGTGCGCGCGCTGATCCCGTTTTCGCGATAGGGAGGAAAAGAGATGTTTGCCACCATCCTCCTCATCCTGGCCGTCATCATCGCCGCCGTGCTGGTCTATGCCGCGACCCGGCCGAACGATTTCGTCGTCACCCGCTCGGCCAGCATCAAGGCGCCTGCCGAGACGATCTTCCCGCTGATCGACGATTTTCGGCGCTGGCCCGAATGGTCGCCCTTCGAAAAACTCGACCCGGGGATGAAGCGCACGCTCTCCGGCGCCGAAAGCGGCAAGGGCGCGGCCTATGCCTGGGAGGGCAATTCGAAGGCCGGCAAGGGCCGCATGGAAATCGTCAACTCAGTGCGGTCCTCGCTGGTTTCGCTCAAACTCGATTTCGAAAAGCCGTTCAGGGCCAACAACACTGTCGATTTCTCGCTTTCGCCGTCCGGCGAAGGCACGACCGTCACCTGGGCGATGCGCGGCGCGAGGCCTTTCATTGCCAAGCTGATGGGCCTGTTGATGAATTTCGACACGCTGATCGGCAAGGATTTCGAGGCCGGCCTCGGCAATCTGAGACGACTCGCCGAGCGGTGAAAACCACCAGGTTTTCAAGGAGTTGGCGTCCGGTTGCGTAAATCCCACCGGCACGTAGCCGGCCAATCTTCATCATCGTCGGGATCAATTCAGCCGTTCGTGAGTTTAGGGCATGGCGGCGAGGACGGCGATCCGCGTGAGAGAGGAACAATTATGAAGAAAGCAATTACCATCCTGATGCTGACGATGGCCCTTGGCGCCTGTTCGCAAACGGAAAAGGGTGCGGCGATCGGCGGCCTGGGCGGCGCGGCAGTTGGCGCCGCGGTGGCAGGCAATCCGGTTCAGGGCGCGGTGGTCGGCGGCGCGGTCGGTGCAGTGGCCGGCGCACTGATCGGCCATGCCAGCGAAAGCGGCCAGTGCCGATATCGCGACCGCTACGGTCGCGTTTATGTGGCGCGCTGCCCATCCGGCTACTGAGGCGTCAGGCAGACCAAAGAAAACGGCGGGCCTGGGCCCGCCGTTTTGTAAGCGAAAGGCCGTGATTACTCGGCGGTGGCGGCTTCAGCCTCGGCCGGCGCGGCGGTCGCCGCGGCGGCGGCAGCGGCCGCATCTTCCTGGGCCTTCTTCAGCAGGGCGGCGCGTTCCTGCGCCTTCTTGCCGGGCAGGGCCTTGTTCGGGTTCGAGCGGGTTTCGCGCTTGGCAAGGCCGGCCTCGTCGAGGAAGCGCAGCACGCGGTCGGTCGGCTGGGCGCCATGCGACAGCCAATGCTTGACGCGATCGGCGTCGACCTTGACGCGCTCGCCGTCCTTCGGCAGCAGCGGGTTCCAGGAACCCAGCGACTCGATGAACCGGCCGTCGCGCGGCGAACGGGCGTCGGCGACGACGACGTGGTAGTAAGGACGCTTCTTCGAGCCCGCACGGGCCAGTCTGATCTTCAGTGCCATTTGTTTTCTCCTAAAAGCTCTGATTTCGTTGAATAAGTCGGGGTTTCTTCAACCCGTTTTCGTCACACCGTTGGAAGCGGCGATCTGTTCGTGATGCCGGATCACCTCGCGGACGACGAAGTTCAGAAACTTCTCCGCGAAATCCGGGTCGAGGTTCGCATCTTTCGCCAACTGGCGAAGGCGGGCGATCTGCTGCTGCTCGCGCGACGGGTCGGCGGGCGGCAGGCCATGCTCGGCCTTCAGCACGCCGACCGCCTTGGTGCAGCGGAAGCGCTCGGCCAGCATATGGATGAGGGCGGCGTCGATGTTGTCGATCGAAGCGCGGTAGCCAGCCAGGATGGCGCGTGCGTCGGCCATGTCTTTCTCCTCGTTCATCGCCACCTCACTTCTTTTTCCCGAGGCCGGGCAGCCCGCCGCCGCCGAGGCCCGGAAGACCCGGAAGCTTCATGCCGCCGGGCAGGCCCGGCAGTCCGCCGCCAGCGGGAAGCCCGCCCGGCATGCCTTTGCCGAGACCGGCGGCCTGCGCCTGCTTCTGCAGGGCCTCGAGCTGCTTGGGATCCATTCTGGAAAGATCGGGCATGCCGCCGCCCGGCATCATGCCGACAAGGCCCATTTTCGAGGCGAGGCCGCCCATCATGCCGCGCATGAGGCCGCCGCCTTTGCCCTTGCCGCCCATCGCCTTCATCATGTCGGCCATGCCGCGGTGCATCTTCAACAGCTTGTTGATCTCGGCCGCGTCGGTGCCGGAGCCGGCGGCGATGCGCTTCTTGCGCGAGTGTTTGAGCATATCGGGGTTGGCGCGCTCGGCCTTGGTCATCGAGGAGATGATGGCGAGCTGGCGGCCGAACATCTTGTCGTCGAGGCCGGCGGCGGCCAGCTGGTCCTTCATCTTGCCCATGCCGGGCATCATGCCCATGATGCCGCCCATGCCGCCCATTTTCGACATCTGCTGAAGCTGCTGGGCGAGGTCGTTCAGGTCGAACTTGCCCGACTGCATCTTCTTGGCCATCGCGGCCGCCTGCTCGGCGTCGATGGTCTCGGCGGCCTTCTCGACGAGCGAGACGATGTCGCCCATGCCGAGGATGCGGTCGGCGATGCGCTTGGGGTGGAATTCCTCCAGCCCGTCCATCTTTTCGCCGGTGCCGATCAGCTTGATCGGCTTGCCGGTCACGGCGCGCATCGAAAGGGCAGCGCCGCCGCGGCCGTCGCCGTCCATGCGGGTGAGCACAAGGCCGGTGATGCCGACGCGTTCGTCGAAGCTCTTGGCAAGGTTCACGGCGTCCTGGCCGGTCAGCGAGTCGGCGACCAGCAGGATCTCGTGTGGGCTCGACACCTTCTTGATGTCGGCCATCTCGACCATCAGCGGCTCGTCGATATGGGTGCGGCCGGCGGTGTCGAGGATGACGACGTCATGGCCGCCGAGCCTGGCGGCCTGCACGGCCCGCTTGGCGATATCGACCGGGCTCTGGCCGGCGATGATCGGCAGGGTGGCGACCTTGGTCTGCTCGCCGAGCTGGCGCAGCTGCTCTTGTGCTGCGGGCCGCCGCGTGTCGAGCGAGGCCATCAGGACCTTCTTGTTCTGCCGCTCGGTCAGGCGCTTGGCGATCTTGGCCGAGGTGGTCGTCTTGCCGGAGCCCTGCAGGCCGACCATCATGACGACGACGGGCGCCGGCGCGTTGAGGTCGACGGCCACGCCCTCGGCACCGAGCATCTCGACCAGCTCGTCATGGACGATCTTGACGACCATCTGTCCGGGCTTGATCGACTTCAGCACCGCGGCGCCGACCGCCTTCTCGCGCACCTTGTCGGTGAAGGAGCGAACCACTTCCAGCGCGACGTCGGCCTCGAGCAGCGCCCGGCGCACCTCGCGCAAAGCCGCCGAGACATCCGCCTCGGACAGCGCGCCGCGGCCAGTCAGGCCGTTCAGGATGGAGCCAAGACGCTCCTGGAGGGATTCAAACATCTGCGGTCCTTGATCTCGGTGGGTTTCGACCGAGAGGTAGTGCGTTCGCGCCGGGTCGCCAAGCAAAAGCGCAAAGCCAAAAAGCACCCGGGGGCGCATCGCGCTGCCGGGTGTTGGCCTCCAGGATCTCTTTACAGCACCCGCCTCAAAGCGGCTTCGGCGTCCTGGTCGGCTTTCGCGAAAGAAAACTCGTCGCGGAATTCAGCGGCTCTAGACAGGAAATTGGCCGCGGAGTCAAGGCTGATGCATGTCGCGCAAAAGTGCGCAGCGGTTTCGCGGCAACGGCATGCATCAAAAGACAATGCCGAAATCCCAGCCAAAACGCCGCGATTCGGGACGGCTCAGCCCAGGCTTTGCTTGCTCGTCCCGACCCTGAGCGGCGAGCGCCGGTGCAAAAGCAAGAGCATCGTCAAAAGCGTGCTGACGATGCCGATCGCGGCGATGAGAACGGCGTCGAGATTGGTCCAGCCGGGGCCTTCGAGGGGCTTGGCATTAAGCAGCGCGAAGCCATTGTAGCCCTCCTGGTGCGAGATCAGCAGGAAGCCGGTCAGATTGTTGCCGAGATGGGCGCCGAAACCGGCGCCGAGATTGCCGGTGACATAGACCAGGAGCGTGAGCAGCAGGGCAAAGGTGCCGATCGAGACCAGCACGCAGGCATTGATGGCAAGTGTCGAGGCCGAATTCCAGTGCAGCGACGCGAACAGCAGCCCGGGCAGCAGCGCCCAGACCAGCGGGCTGCTGAAGCGATAGGCGAGGCCGCGCAGCAGATAGCCGCGAAACAGCATCTCCTCCGACGAGGTCTGCAGGAAGGCGAGCAGCACGATCGGCACCAGGAAGAGCAGCCAGGACGAAAAGGCGATCGGCCCGCGCGCGATCTCCGGCTGCAGCCAATAGAGCAGGACCTCCGAAAAGAGCGAGGTGATCAGCACCGCGGCCAGGCCCTTGAGGAAATCGCCGCCCGCGACGCGGCGGCTGACGCCAAAAAGGGCCGACAGCGGCTCGCCATGCACGAAGCGCATCGCCACCCACAGGCCGATCCAGATGCCGGCAAAGGAGGTCAGCGCGCTCAGGATGCCGGTGGGCGATGCCAGGAAGTCCTGCATGTAGCGCCCGGTCGAGGGGCCGGGGAGACGCCAGACAATGTAGACATAGGTGCCGGCAAACAGCACAAGAGCCGTCATCGCCATCCAGAAGGCGATGACGATCGCAGTCCCGAAAAACAGGCGCAGCAAATTGGTCTTTTCGTTCGGCGAGCGGCGATAGCGCTCGAAGGCGGCATTTTCGATCGTCACGCGGCTCCCCTGCCGAAGGCTTTAGCCACATGGGTCTAGGAGATCGGCAGTTACCGCGCAATTACCGTCCACACGGAGTTGCCGCGCGCAAGATCAAAAAACGGCCGCCAGCGATGGCGGCCGTTATCTGACAGCGATCAAGCCCGATCAGCGCATCACATAGACGATGCGCCGCGTGCCAGGATCGACTAGCGCCGGCTGGTTGTTCACATAGACGTAGCGATACCGGTAATCGGGGATCTCGCGCAGCTCGACCGTGTCGGGCAGCGTGGCGCCGGTCACCACCTCGCCGTCGAGATAGACCGGATCGACCCGGTGCGTGGCGACATAGGTGCCGACCTCGGCCGGCGGCCTGCCGATCGACTCGATGGCGTCGTCGTTGGAAACGATGGCGCCGGTGTAGGTATCGGTCGTGTAGATGTTGTCGGTCGGCGGGGCGACGACGGCGATCTCGGCATTGGCCGGGCGACGGGTCACGACGACGCGGCTGCCGCCGAAATCGCCCGTCACATAGTCGGAATAGACCCAGCCCTTGCCGTCGGCTTCGGCGATCGTGCACCATTTGCTGCCTTCGATGCAGCCGTTAAGCGTGGCCGACTGCCCTGCCGCCAGCACGCCGATAACCGGATATTGCGGCCCGGGGCCAGCGCGAACGTTCAAGTCGGTCACCGCCTGTACGGGAGTGTCGGCGAAAGCTGCGCCCGAGATTGTGAGCAGCGCACCGGCCAGAGCCGGAAACAACACGCGTGTCATGGTTCTTCTCTCCGTTTTCAACGCTCCCTCGGGATCGGAAACGAAACAAAGGCTTATGCGTTCCGGCTAAAGTGCTTTGCGCCCGCTCACGAATTGTTCCAGGCCTTTTTCGACGCGCCTGTCAAAAGCTCGTGCACGAATGCGAGTTTGCCCGCCGCCACCTCGGAAATCACGAAGGGGTAAAGATCCGGCAGACCCATGCAGCGGTTGATCGAGTTGGAGGCCTCCGACAGCACCAGCCAGCGGGCGAGAATTCTTTCGAATGGTTCCGGCGTTCGATCGGGATCGGCAGGCGCAGGCTGCAAGTGGCCGCCGGTGTCGCCACGCGGGATGGCGTCGGCGTCCACGGTCTCCAGCCGGCCAAGCGGAAAATTCAGCGCGTGAACCATCTCCAGCGTGTCGGCGATGTGGAGATGATGCGCCCAGGTCTCGGCCCAGTCTTCCCAGGGATGGGATGCGGCATAGGCCGAGATGTGGCGCTGCTGCCAGTCCGGCGGAGCGCCATTGGCGTAGTAAGCTTTCAGGGCCTGTTCGTAATCGGCCCGCTCGTCGCCGAAGAGCGAGCGAAAGGCCGAAAGTCGCGCGGGATCGTCACGGATCAGCCGGTCCCAATAATAGTGGCCGATCTCGTGGCGGAAATGGCCGAGCAGGGTGCGGTAATTCTCGCCCATTTCGACGCGTCGTCGTTCGCGCTCGGCGGAATCGGCCTCGGCAACGTTGAGCGTGATCAGGCCGTTGTCATGGCCGGTCAGGATGCGCTCGCCGCCCGGACCGGCGCCGATCGGGTCGGCGAGAAAGTCGAAGGCAAGGCCGATCTCATCCTTCGCGTCGGCCTTGGGAACGACCGGCAGGCCGAAGGCCAGCAACGAATAGATGGCGCGTTTCTTCGCTGCCTCGACCCGGATCCAGCGCCGACGGTTGCCGTCGATGGAAAGGTCGGGAATGGCCTGATTGAGGGCGCAGGCGCGGCAGAAAGTCCGCCCAGCCTCGGCACGCCAGTTGCAGGCGCACTCGTCGGCATTGCCGCATGCGGCAACGCCGCTCGCACCCGCCAGCAGGAAACGTGCTTCGTACGGGTCGTAGAGCACCAGGCTGGAACAGTTCAGACACCGGGCGTTCTCGAAATAAAGGCGGTGGCCGCAGTTTGGACAGTCGAACAGCTTCATCTTGTTTTCAACGTGCGGAAGAGGTGGAAGCCTCTCGAAACGTCCGCCGGGCCTCCGGCGTTCCGAAGCTATCTCGTAGCGAGTTGGGCAATGACCTGCCGAGCACGCTTTCGCCCCGGCAAGTCCCTGCGGAACCGGCGCCGATGATCACGACATCAACGTCTTTCATGAGGCAAGCCCGCCACACCTGATGGCTGATCGTAGGCAAATTGCCCTTCTTTCGCCAGTGTCGCGTGTCACGTCCCCCGCGAGGGCGGTGACAACCAGACGTTTCGCTGGCAAATTCGCAACCGGGACGTGATTCAAGGCAACCAGGAGAAGGACATGGCATTTTTTGCCAAAAGACGGATTTTCGTGGCCGCCGCGGCGGTAGTGGCGATGCTTGGGCTGGCGACAGGCGCTGAAGCCGCGGCCAGCTGCGGCAAGAATGGCGCCGGCTTCGACGCCTGGAAGCAGGACTTTGCCGCCGAGGCCAAGGCCAACGGCGTCGGCCAAAGGGGCCTTTCGGCGCTGGCCGGGGCGACCTACGCGACAAGGACGATTTCGGCCGATCGCGCCATCCACAAGGCGTTCAGCGGCTCGGTTGAGGCGTTCATGCAGCGACGCGGGGCTTCCGCCATCATCTCGAGAGGCCGCGCGCTGAAGAAGGCCAACGCGGCGATGTTCGCCGACATCGAGCGGACCTATGGCGTGCCGCCGGGCGTGCTGCTGGCCATCTGGGGCATGGAAACCGGCTTCGGCGCCTCGATGGGCAACCAGAACACGGTGTCGGCCATCCTGACGCTCGCCTATGACTGCCGCCGTCCGGACTACTTCACCCCGCATGCCATCGCGGCGCTGAAGCTGGTCGATCGCGGCGCGCTGAGCGCGTCGTCGGTCGGCGCCATGCATGGCGAGATCGGCCACACCCAGTTCCTGCCCGGCAACGTGCTGAAATACGGCGTCGGCAGCGGCAACCTGCGCGACCGCAACACGGCGCTCGCCTCGACCGCCAATTTCCTCAAGGGGCATGGCTGGCATGCCGGCGCGAGCTACGAAGCCAATATGGGCGCAATCGCCGGCTGGAATTCGGCCAGCGTCTACCAGCAGGCCATCGCCCGCATCGCCGAGGCGATCGACGCGGATTGATCTTTGAATCTCTGTTGAGCAGAACAGCCCGGCCATGCGCCGGGCTTTTTTGTTGGGCTTGGAGATTGGCGAAAGCCGGGAAGTAGGAATCTCCCTCTCTCGGGTGCCTCGGCGGAGATGTCGCCAGAAGCGACGGAGGGGGTCCTTGCGCGTGAAACGGCGACGTATCCTTCGTCATTCTAGGGCGGAGCAAGGAGCGAAGCGACGCGCGCAGACCCTAGAATCCATGCCGTGACATTAGCCGTAGAATGCTGCCGTCCAGAATAGCCGTTGGCGATGGCGCTAGGTAAGATCGAAGCATGACAGGCTACGTCTACATGACCGCAAGCCAGAAAGGCGGCACGATCTATATCGGTGTGACCAATGATCTTGCTCGCCGTATGCCCGAGCACAAGACCGGCCAGGGCTCCAGTTTCACCAGCCGCTACGGTGTGCAGCGTCTCGTCTGGTACGAGGAATATTTCGACATCGCCGATGCCATCCAGCGTGAGACGTCATTGAAACGTTGGCCGCGCCAATGGAAGGTGGAATTGATCGAGAAGAGCAACCCGGAATGGTTCGAGCTGTTTCGCGGAATTGGCTGGTGAGCGTTCTGGACCGTGGCGGCGCTCAACCGTCACGGCATGGATTCTAGGGTCTGCGCGCGTCGCTTCGCTCCTGCTCCGCCCTAGAATGACGAAGGACGGGTTGGCAGGACAGCGCTCCCCTTGCGGGGAAGATCAGCAAGCTTCAGCGGCGGCTCCTTGCCGCCAGCGTCCGCAGCCGCAGGCCATTAAGCCGAATGAATCCCTCGGCGTCCTTCTGGTCGTAGGCGCCGCGGTCGTCCTCGAAGGTGACCAGCGCATCGGAATAAAGCGTCTTCTTCGACTTGCGGCCGGTGACGATGACATTGCCCTTGTAGAGCTTCAGCCGCACCGTGCCTTCGACGTCTTCCTGGCTCTTGTCGATCATCGCCTGCAGCATCAGGCGCTCGGGCGAAAACCAGAAGCCGTTGTAGATAAGCTCGGCGTAGCGTGGCATGAACTCGTCCTTGAGGTGCGCCGCACCGCGGTCGAGCGTGATCGATTCGATGGCGCGGTGGGCGGCGATCAGGATGGTGCCGCCGGGCGTCTCGTAGACGCCGCGCGACTTCATGCCGACGAAGCGGTTCTCGACCAGATCGAGGCGACCGATGCCGTTGTCGCGGCCGAGGTCGTTGAGCGCCGCCAGCATGGTGGCTGGCGACAGTTTCTTGCCGTTGAGCGCGATCGGGTCGCCCTTGAGGAATTCGATCTCGATCTCGGTGACGGCATCGGGCGCGTCCATCGGCGAAACGGTGCGCTGATGCACGAATTCCGGCGGCTCGCTCCACGGATCCTCCAGCACTTTGCCTTCGGAAGAGGAGTGCAGAAGGTTGGCGTCGACCGAGAAGGGCGCTTCGCCGCGCTTGTCCTTGGCGACCGGGATCTGGTGCTGCTCGGCGAAGTTGATCAGATCGGTGCGCGACTTGAACGTCCAGTCGCGCCAGGGCGCGATGACCTTGACGTCGGGGTTGAGTGCATAGGCCGACAGCTCGAAGCGGACCTGGTCGTTGCCCTTGCCGGTGGCGCCATGGGCGATCGCGTCGGCGCCGGTCTCTTTCGCGATCTCGACCAAGTGCTTGGAGATCAGCGGCCGGGCGATCGAGGTGCCGAGCAGGTAGGTGCCTTCATAGACGGTGTTGGCGCGGAACATCGGGAAGACGAAGTCGGCGACGAATTCCTCGCGCACATCGACGATGCGGATGTCCTTGATGCCCATCATCTCGGCCTTCTTACGGGCCGGCTCCAGCTCGCCGCCCTGGCCGAGATCGGCGGTGAAGGTGACGACTTCGGCGCCGAGCTCGGTCTGCAGCCATTTCAGGATGATGGAGGTGTCGAGGCCGCCGGAATAGGCGAGCACGACTTTCTTGACGTTCTTGATCTTGGACATTTTTGGCGGTTCCGCAGGAAAAGAGCTTCGCGGGGCGAGGTATCACGGCCTTTCCGGGCGGCGCAAGAGACGAACAGAGGCCTGGCTCCAGCACAGGCTGGGCCAGAAGTTTGCCCGGGCAGACGCTGGCGGAGCAAAAATGGTCGCGTTATAGGCTGCGCGATCTCTCCCAAGGCCGCGCGCATGTCCTTCATTCCCGACACTTCGACGCTCATCCAGTTCGCCATCGCCACCGTCATCTTGGCGATCACGCCGGGGCCGGACATGACGCTGTTCGTCTCGCGCACGCTGAGCCAGGGCCGCGCCACCGGCTTTGCCTCGATGGCGGGTGCGCTCACCGGCACGCTGATCCACACCACGCTGGTGGTGGTCGGCATCTCGGCGCTGATCGTCGCCTCGCCGATGGCCTTCTTCGTCCTGAAGATTTTTGGCGCCGGCTATCTGGTGTTCCTGGCCTGGCAGGTGGTGACGAAGGGTTCGGCCTTCTCGCCGGAGAAGAGGGCCGGACCGCAAGTCTCCCTGTTCCGCAGCTGGGTGGCCGGGCTCGGCGTCAACCTGCTCAACCCCAAGATCATCCTGTTCTTCATGACCTTCCTGCCGCAATTCGTCTCCGCGCACGATCCGAACGCGTCCGGAAAGCTGTTCTTCCTCGGCATGATGTTCATCGTGCTGTCGATCCCGGTGACGGTGCCGATGGTGCTGGCGGCGGAAAAGTTCTCGGCGGCGATGAAGGCAAGCCCGCGCGTCACACGCGTGGTCGATTATCTGTTCGCCGGCGTGTTCTCCGCCTTCGCGCTCAAGATACTGACCGCGCAGGCGAAGTAGGGTTCACGGCTCCGCGTCGAGCAAGGGCGCGCGACGCCAACTTCCGGCCCAGCGACCGGCGGAGAGCCAGTAGAAGATGCCGCCGACCATGCCGGCGCCGATCACGGCCAGCCTGGCATTGGTTTCGGTGATGTCGAAATTCGCATCGCCGACATTGTGCACGAAGCCGAGAAAGACGATGGCGATGACGGCACCGCCGAGCGCGTAGAACAGCCAGTCGCGGCGGCCGAGCACCTCGGCGATCAAAATGACGACCGCCGCCGGCATGAAGGCGAAATAACCGACGAACAGCGCCACGAACGGCACGGAGAAATAGAGCGATGCGGTGGCCGTCGGCTCCGGATCGGCCGGGGTGTAGCCCAGATGCGCCAGGACCAGGACGTTGAGGAAGGCGCTGGCCGCCAGCGAGGCGACGAGATAGCCGACCAGGATGGCGGCGAAGCGGATTAGGTAGGCGATGATTCGCCTCACGCCTCGCCGTGTCCCGCGATCATCATGGCTTCGAGCGCCAGACGGTCGACCTTGCGCATGCGCTCGGACTCCGACTTGAGCTGGCCGCAGGCGGCGAGGATGTCGCGGCCACGCGGGGTGCGGATCGGCGAGGCATAGCCGGCATTGTTGATGTAGTCGGCGAACTTCTCGATCGTCTCCCAGTCCGAGCACTGGTAGTTGGTGCCGGGCCAGGGGTTGAACGGGATCAGGTTGATCTTGGCCGGGATGCCCCTGAGCAGCTTGACCAGCGCCTTGGCGTCCTCGAGGGAATCGTTGACGTCCTTCAGCATCACATATTCGAAGGTGATGCGCTTGGCGTTGGAGAGGCCCGGATAGGCCTTGCAGGCGGCGATCAGCTCCTTCAGCGGGAACTTCTTGTTGATCGGCACGAGCAGATCGCGCAGGTCGTCATTGGTGGCGTGCAGCGAGATCGCCAGCATGACGCCGATCTCCTCGCCGGTGCGGAAGATTTCCGGCACCACGCCGGAGGTCGACAGGGTGATGCGTCTTTTTGACAAGGAAAGCCCGTCGCCGTCGGAGGCGATCAGCAGCGCCTTCTTCACCGCCTCGAAATTATAGAGCGGCTCGCCCATGCCCATCATGACGACGTTGGAAACCTTGCGCCCCTCGGCTGGCACGATGGCGCCGTCCGGCGTGTCGCGGTCGGGGAAGTCGCCGAGGCGGTCGCGCGCGGTGAGCAGCTGCGCCAGGATCTCCTCGGCGGTGAGGTTGCGCACCAGCTTCTGCGTGCCGGTGTGGCAGAAGGAGCAGGTGAGCGTGCAGCCGACCTGCGAGGAAATGCAGAGCGTGCCGCGGCCTTCCTCGGGAATGTAGACGGTCTCGATCTCGACGGGACGGCCGGCGCCGCGCGGCGGAAAGCGGAACAGCCATTTGCGCGTGCCGTCGGAAGAGATCTGCTCCTCGACGATTTCCGGCCGCGCGACGGTGAAATGCTTGTCGAGCTCGGCGCGCAGGTCCTTGGAGATGTTGAACATATGCGCGAAGTCGGAAACGCCGCGCACATACATCCAGTGCCAGAGCTGCTGGGCGCGCATCTTGGCCTGACGCTCCGGCACGATGCCGGCATTGATGAGAGCTTCACCGAGCTCGGCGCGGGTCAGGCCGATCAGCGACGGCTTCTCGGTCGGTGTTGCGCGGCGCAAGGCGTCACGAGCGCCTTCGGCGGTAAGATCAAGCGAAACGGTCATGGTGGCGCCAATATAAGCGATTTGCGGCCGATTTCAGCATCGGTCGCAGATGAAGCGCGGCGCATAGCACAGCTCGGCGTCGGAGTCATGCGCCCCGCAGGTTCAGGCGTCGGCTTCTGCCTTGCGGCGATGGCCGCTGACCTGCTGGCCGTCTTCCGGATGCAGGAAGAAGAACCCCGGAATGGAAAGCAGCGGGATCACCGCCGTCAGCAGGAACGCCCAATGGAACTGGTCCGCCGTCGGCGCATGCGCCTGGCCGGAGACGAGGCCGAGCACCATGGCGGCGATCGAGACGCCGAGCGAAACGCTGAGCTGCTGCAGGACGCCGCCCAGGCTGGTGGCGCGGCTGAGCTTCTCGCCTGGCAGGTCGGCATAGGACAGCGTGTTGGACGACATGAACTGCGCCGAACGCACGATGCCGAAGAAAAAGACATAGAGGCCGATCAGCCAATGCGGGGTGTCGGCGTCGAGCAGGGCAAAGCCCGCCACGGCAACGGAGCCGACGATCGCGCTGCCGCTGAGCACGGCCTTGAAGCCGAAGCGCCGCAGAAAGAACGACAGCAGCGGCCGCATCAGCAAGGCGCCGAAACTGCCGACGAAGGTCAGCGAGCCGGACGTGACCGGGCTCATGCCGAAGCCGACCTGCAGCATCAGCGGCAAAAGGAACGGCGCGCCGTTGAGGCCGATGCGGCACAGCCCCCCGGCCAGCGTGCCGACCCAGAAGGAGCGGAAGCGAAACAGCGTGAGATCGACCGCGGGCGCCGCGACGCGGCGCGCATAGCGGCCGAAGGCGAGCAGGAGCAGGACCGACGCGGCCAGCACCAGCATGGTCGCCAGCGAGGAAATGACCGGCCTGCCGATATTCTCCAGGCCGAACTGCAGCAACGCGGCGCCGGCCCCCACCATGAGGAAGCCGGCGAAGTCGAAAGGCTGCGCCTCCTCACCGTGGAAATCGTCGACGAAGCGCAAGGCGGCGAAAATGCCGATGAGGCCGAACGGCACGTTGACGTAGAAGATCCAGCGCCAGGACGCATAGGTGGTCAAGAGGCCGCCGAGCAGCGGCCCGATGACGGGACCGACGATCGCTGGCAAGGTCATGTAGGTCATGGCCGTGATCAGCCCGCTGCGCGGAAAGGAGCGCAACAGGATCAGCCGCCCGACCGGCGTCATCATGGCGCCGCCCAGTCCTTGCAGCGCGCGCATGGCCAGGAGCATGCCGACGCTGTCGGCCACGCCGCACAGGACCGAGCCGAGGGTGAAGGTTAAGAGCGCCAGGGCGAAGATTTTCCGGGCGCCGAACCGGTCAGCGAACCAGCCGCTGACCGGAATGAACACGGCCAGCGTCAGGATGTAGGTGGTGATCGCCAGGTTGAGCCGGACCGGGGTGGTGTCGAGGCTTTGCGCGATGGCCGGGATAGCGGTGGTGAGAATGGTGGAATCGAGCTGCTCCATCAGGAAGGCGATGGCGACGATTGCCGGGATGATCAGCTTGAGACGCGGGTCGCGCTCGGTCGCAAAGAGATGCTGTTCCAATTGTCCGCCAGTTCCGTCGTGCAGGAAGCGGTGGCCCGCCTGTGGGCCATCCACGATCAAGCCGGCGTCGATGTCGTGCGGCACAGCCGGCCTGGCCTTCCCGCCGCACCCGACTGCTTTATGTCCCGATCGATGCGAAGCGATAGCGATTTCGGCTGGCACAGAGGTCAACAAATTTTGAGCCCTGCCGCCTGTGCCAGGGCGGAACGGGGCCGGCTCCCGCCATGGCCGGCTGAAAATCGATCACATATTCGTGTTGGCGTAACCAATCGAAGCGCATCCGCGAACCTGAAAGGGGCGACCATGCCCCTCAACAATGGGAGTTGTTCAGATGCACTCGATCAAGTTCGCACTCGTTGCCGGCCTCGCCGGTCTTTGCGCCTCGCAGGCCTTTGCCGAGGACACGATGGGCGCCATGACCATGATGAAGGGCGGGCAGGTCACCGCGATCATGCCGGACGGTCACATGGGCACCATGATGCCGGACGCCAAGATGAGCGCCGATATGATGAAGATGGCCAAGCCCATCAAGCATTGCATGATGATGATCACCGACGCCAAGGGCAAAGCCTACATGATCGATACGTCGACCAAGAAGGCCCAGGCCGAATGTGAAAAAATGGCGATGTGACCTCGCCGATCCTGCGTGCCGACCTCCCCGCCGGCCGGTACGCCGGCGGGTTATCCGCCATTTGGCAACGTCTCCTTGAGCACCGCTCCTCGACCCGGCTGACATAGCATCGGGTCCGCCCTCGCGGGTTGATCGGCCCGGTGAGTGTGCTAGGGCGGATGACCATCAAGAGGACAGGCATGGCCGGCATATCCCGAAAATACCGCATGCTGCGGCGTTCGCATGCCATGTGGATGTCACGGCGCGTCTGGCAGCCGCGCCTCGTCTTCTGGGCCGGCGCCATTTCGATCGGCCTGATCAGCGTCCTGTTCGCCCTGCTCGCCGACCGGGCGCAGGCCCTGTTCCATCTCATGACGGGCAATGACGGTGGCTGGCGCTTCTATCTGCCGCTCGTCGTGACGCCGCTCGGTTTCGTCCTTTGCGCCTGGCTTGCGCATTCCTTCTTCCCGGGATCGCAAGGCAGCGGCATTCCGCAGGCGATCGCTGCGCGGCATCTGCGCGACGAGGACGACCGCAGCCATATCCTGTCGTTGCGTTTGGCGGCGGGCAAGATCGCGCTCACCATCGTCGGGCTCGCCTGCGGCGCCTCGATCGGCCGCGAAGGCCCGACGGTACAAGTCGGCGCTTCGCTGATGCTGCAGGCGGCGCGCTGGGGCGGCATGGCGCAGGCGCGCGGCCTGATCCTTGCCGGTTCGGCCGCCGGCATCGCGGCGGCCTTCAACACGCCGCTCGCCGGCATCGTCTTCGCCATCGAGGAGATGGGCCGCGCCTATGAATCGCGCACCAACGGCCTTGTGCTGACGGCGGTTATCCTGGCCGGCCTCGCCTCGCTCGGGCTCATCGGCAACTACACCTATTTCGGCGTCGCCAAGGACACGGTCGCCTTCGCCGCCGACTGGCCGCTGGTGCTGGCCTGCGGCATCATCGGCGGCGGTGTCGGCGCGCTGTTCTCGCTCTCGGCGCTGAAGGTCATGCGCCGCATCCGGCGCTGGAACGCGCTGCAGCCGCTGCCGCGCACGCTGGTCGTGGCGGCTGTCTGCGGGCTTGCCGTGGCCGCGATCGGCATCGCCTCCGGAGGATTGACCTTCGGCACCGGCTACACGCAGGCGCGCGGCGCGATCGAAGGTACGCCGCTGCCGGCCTTCTTCTTCGTCGAGAAATTCGCGGCCGGCCTGTTGTCGATGGTGTCGGGTATACCGGGCGGCATCTTCGCGCCGTCGCTGGCGGTGGGCGCCGGGCTGGGCAGCACGCTCGGCCTGGTCTTCGGCGCGGCCACGGGAACCGCGGCGCTGCTCGGCATGGCCGGCTATTTCGCCGGCGTCGTGCAGGCGCCGATGACGGCCTTCGTCATCATCCTCGAAATGACCGGCAACCACGACAATGTGATCGCGCTGATGTCCGCGGCGGTGCTGGGCTACGGTACGGCCAGGCTCGTCTCCAACGAGCCGCTCTATCACGCGCTGTCGCGCGTCTTCATCGCCGAGGCGATCCGGCGGCGCCGCGCGGAGGCGGAGCCGGCGCGAGGCTGATCTATCGTTCTTCCGCTTTTACTTGCGGGAGGCGGACCTCGCTGTTGCGCCAGAGGGTCATATCTCCCTGGCTTTCAATGTCGCCGCGCGCATCGACAGCTTCCGGTCGCGCGGCGATGTCGTCCCAGGAAACCTGCACGCCCGCCTTGCGAAACGCGTCTTCGGTTTCGCGAGGACCATGGCCGTCTACTGCCAGCGGTCCATCGCCATTTGCATGATGTTGCGGTCCGCCGCCAAGGGGGCCTCGGCTTATTTGCACTTGGCGATCGAGGACAGCGCGGCCGAGATGCCCTTGAGCGAGAAGACGTAGGAGGTGGGGTTGCCGCGGCCGGACTTGGCCTGCACCTTCATGTCGGAGCCGGTCTTCATGGCGGCGATCAGCACCGGCTCTTCGGCGGCGTTCTCGACCCAGGCCGACTTGCCGCGGGTGAACATCGAGAACGACTTCTTGTCGATGGTGACGGTGGCTTTGGAGCCTTCCTGGAAATTATAGCCGGCGATGAACTGCGGCTCGTAGGAGACCTGTTGTCCGGGCCGCTGGCTGACGAAGAAGAACATGTCGCCGTGGTCGAGCGACGGGGGCTGCTTGTCGGTAGGCACAGTCAGCACATAGCACACCTTGCCGGCGGCCGACTGATAGCTGTAGGTGCCCCAGGCATTGTGCTGGCCGATCTTGGTCGCCTGCTGCGCCAATACCGGCACCGCCGAGCCCACCAGGACCAGGCTGGAAACTATAGCAATCAATCCGCGCATCGTTCTTCCCGTATTCCAAATTGTGCGGAGGCGGGCCGCGTGGCGTCCTGCCGTCGCTTCATTTTGATTTAATCAGGGTTACCAAACGGTGAATCGTCCTCGAAGAAAAGGAACTCACCCCAGGAAACCGCCACCATTCGCGCCGCCACTGTGGATTGAGGCCGGCGCGACGTCCCGGCGCGGAGTTGGATGCCACGAAAACGGCAAGAGTTTGTCTTTTCGCACGCGCTGATTTGCGGGCGTGAGCGAGCCGCCGTCAGCCCTTGTCGGCCAGCGCGTCCCTGGCGGCCTGCCTGTGGGCAGCCGTGATATGGCCGCTGACGGCGGTGATCGCGGCGGTCAGCACGGCAAGGTCGTCGGTGAAGCCGAGGCCGACGACGAAATCGGGAATGAAGTCGAACGGCAGGACGAAATAGCCCAGCGCGCCGAGCAGGATTGCCTTGGCGCGCAGCGGCGTGTCCTTGTCCATGGCGCAATAATAGGCGGCGACAACCTCGTCCATGAACGGAATCTGCCGCGCGGCCTTCTTGGCGGTGCGCCAGAATTTCTCGCGGACCTCACCCTCGCCGGCAAGCTTGTCGCCGAAGCCGAAGAAATCGAAACCGGTACCTTGCGTCATCAGTCGCTCCTTGGCGGCCGCCCGCATCGTTGCGCCGGCCCGCCGCGGGAAAATGTGGTGAAAGCGGGGGGCTGCTACAAGAGTTTGGGCGGTTGCTTGGCCGGAAAATCGGAAAAGGGATGCTGGTCAGCGGCGACCTGGGTGGCAATCGCCTAGTTTCCGCGATTGGCCGAGGCGTCCATCCGCCCTGGAATGACGAAGAAAGGCGAGTCTTTTCGCCTCAGCCGAAATAGCGATTCATCCGCTTTGCCAACTCGATATCCAGCGCCGTCACGCCGCCGGCGTCATGCGTGTTCAGCGTCACGTCGACGGTCTTGTAGACATTCGACCAATCCGGATGATGGTCCATCTTTTCGGCCGCCAGCGCCGCGCGCGTCATGAAGGCGAAGGCCTCGGAGAAATTCTTGAAGACGAAGCTGCGTTTGATGGAAGCGCCGTCGGCGGCGAGCGACCAGCCCTCGAGCTCGGCCAGAGCCGTGGCGATCGCGTCCTTGGTCAGTTTTTCCCTGTTCATGTGTGGTCCCTGTGCTATTCGGAAATGGCCTGCACCATAATGCATGTCGCCCAAAAGTGCGCGGCGGTTTTGGGTTGACGACATGCATGAAAACAAAGATTTAAACCTGCCGGATCGATGCGCGAAAAGCCGATAAAATCCATTCTGTTCGTCTGCCTCGGCAATATCTGCCGGTCACCGCTTGCCGAGGGCGTTTTCCATAGCGTGCTGGCCGAGCGCGGGCTGGCCAGCCGCATCGTGCTCGATTCGGCCGCGACCAGCGGCTGGGAGGTCGGCTCCGCGCCCGATCCACGCTCGATCGCGGTGGCCGCAAAGCATGGCGTCGACATTTCAGGGCAGAGGGCGCGCAAGGTGCTGCCGGAGGATTTTTCGCGTTTCGACCTGATCCTCGGCATGGACCACGCGAATGCGCGCGACCTCAAGGCGCTGGCGCCAGCGACCGCGCGCGACCGGGTCCATCTCTATCTGGATTTCGCGACGGGAAAGACCGCGGACGTGCCGGATCCCTATTACGACGGCGCCGAGGCCTTCGCTTCGGTCTATCGCATGATCCGCGAGGCATCCGAGGCGCTGGCGAAGCGGCTCGAGGCCAGCGCTTCACCGACCAGCGGCCAAGCTTCCTCGACGATGTAGGGGCCGCCGCCGACCGAATCGCGCGACGACATCAGGACGAAGCGGCCGACGCGGAAGGGCAGCGCGGCGAAATTGCCGCGCGCCGAAAGATATTGCGCGACATCGAGCGGGCTCCCGTTGCGCAGGCGCGCCAGCGTCACATGCGGCGAGAATTTGCGCGGGTCGGCCGGCAGGCCGAGCCGCTGGCAGATGCGGTCGATCTCGCCCTGCAGCGCCGTCAGGTCGGGCGAGGCCGACACGCCGGCCCATACCGCATGCGGCTTCTTGCCGCCGAAGGCGCCGACGCCGGAGAGCGTCATCTGGAAAGAGGGGCGGTCGACCCGGTCCAGCGCGTTGGCGATCTCGTCGGCGACATGGCCTTCGACATCGCCGATGAAGCGCAGCGTCAGATGGTAGTTTTCGACGTCGATCCAGCGCGCTCCGGGCAACCCGCCCCGGAGCAAGGACAAGGAGAGAGCAGCATCACGCGGAATTTCGAGGGCGGTGAAAAGACGTGGCATGTGAAGCCTCCTGTCCTCGAATCGAAACTCTCGTCCCTAGCGAATCATCGATATAAGCGCGGGGCAAGAGCTTTGTTGTCCACAAAGTTTCCCCAGCGGAAACCGTGGCGTTTTGGACTCACGACGGGCCGCCATTGTCGGCGATCGCCTTCTCGACGGTGGGCAGGATGCGCTCGACGATCACGTCGACGCCCTTCGGATTGGGGTGCAGGCCGTCCTCCAGCTGCAGGTCGGGGTGGCCGGCGACGCCGTCGAGAAAGAACGGATAGAGCGGGACGGCATATTTAGCGGCAAGCTTCGGGTAGATGGCGTCGAAGGCCTGCTGGTAGTCGGCGCCGAGATTGGGCGCGGCGCGCATGCCGGCGAGCAGCACCGGGATGTCGCGCTGCTTCAACTTTGCCAGCATGGCGTCGAGGTTCTTCTCGGCGATGCCGGGAGCGACGCCGCGCAGCATGTCGTTGGCGCCGAGTTCGAGGATGACGAGCCTCGTGCCGTCCGGCACCGACCAGTCGAGCCGCGCCAGCCCGCCGCTCGATGTGTCGCCGGAGACGCCGGCATTGGCGACGGTGATGTCGAGGCCCTTAGCCTTCAGCGCCGCCTGCAGTCTGTCGGTGAAGCCCTGGCCTGGGCCAAGGCCGAAGCCTGCCATCAGGCTGTCGCCGAAGCCGACGATGGTGAAGGTGGCGGCGCGCGCCGGCGTAATGGCGCCGCAAACGGCGAGGAAAAGGATGAGGGCTGCGGCAAAACGGTGTTTGAATGCCATGCGGCGAGCCCCATATGACCGAAACAACCCAAGGAAAGAGACACGGGCCGTCTCCTTTTTCCACATATAGGGCACTTTCATTGTGACAGAAGCCGTCATCGCGCTGAGGGACGTATCGCTGACGCTCGGCGAGGGGGCTTCCTCCGTCCACGTGCTGAAAGGCGTCAGCCTCGATGTCGCGGCCGGCGAAGCCACCGGCATCGTTGGACCGTCGGGCTCGGGCAAATCAACCCTGCTGATGGTTCTTGCCGGCCTGGAACGGGTCGATTCGGGTACGGTCCGGATCGCCGGTGAGCTGCTCAACGGCAAAAGCGAGGACCAGATCGCATCGTTTCGTGGGCGAAACATTGGCATCGTCTTTCAGTCCTTCCATCTCATTCCCAACATGACGGCGCTCGAAAACGTCGCGGTGCCGCTCGAGCTTGCCGGCCATGCCGACCCGTTCGGCGTCGCCGCGCGCGAGCTCGCCGCCGTCGGCCTGAGCGACCGTGTGACGCACTATCCGGGCGAGCTCTCCGGCGGCGAGCAGCAGCGCGTGGCGATCGCCCGGGCGCTGGCGCCGTCGCCGCGCATCCTCATCGCCGACGAGCCGACCGGCAATCTCGACCAGGCGACGGGAAAGCAGATCGCCGATCTTCTGTTCGCCAAGGCGGCGGAACGCGGCATGACGCTGGTGCTGGTGACGCACGACCCGACGCTTGCCGCGCGTTGCGCGCGGCAGGTCTCGATGCGCTCAGGGCGGATCGAGGACGCGCCGAAAGCCGTGAAGGTTCCCGCCTGATGCGGACATTGAAGCTCGCCATCCGCTTCTCGCTGCGCGAGATGCGCGGCGGCCTGTCCGGCTTCATGATCTTCCTTGCCTGCATCGCGCTGGGCGTCGCGGCGATCGGCGGCGTCAATTCGGTGGCGCAGGCGATTTCCGCCGGCGTCGCCAATCAAGGCCAGACGCTGCTTGGCGGCGATCTGCGCTTCCAGGTCAACCAGCGCAGCGCTTCGGACGCCGAGCTCGGCTTCATCAAAAGCCTCGGCACGGTCTCACTGACTTCCGGCATGCGCTCGATGGCGCGGCTGGAAGACGGCTCCGACCAGGCGCTGGTCGAGGCAAAGGCCGTCGACGACGCCTATCCGCTCTACGGCACGCTGGAGACGGATCCGGCGCTGCCGAAGGATCAATTGTTCGGCGAAAGGTCCGGCGTGTTCGGTGCCGTCGCGCCCGACCTGTTGTTCGACCGGCTCAATGTTCGCATCGGCGACAGGCTGAAGCTAGGCAGCGCCATTTTCGAGTTGCGAACCAGGCTGGTCAGCGAGCCGGATGCGGTGTCGGACGGTTTCGGCTTCGCGCCGCGGCTGATGATTTCGCGCGAGGGCCTTGCCGCATCCGGCCTGGTGCAGCCCGGCAGCCTGGTCGAGAACGCCTATAAGGTGAGGCTGCCCGACGGCGCGTCCGAGGCGCGGATCAAGGACATCCAGGCCGAGGCCGCGAAGGATTTCCCGCAGGCCGGCTGGTCGATCCGAACGCGCAGCAACGCGGCACCCGCGCTCTCCGCCAATATCGAGCGCTTCTCGCAGTTCCTGACCCTGGTCGGGCTGACGGCGCTGGTGGTCGGCGGCGTCGGCGTCGCCAACGCGGTGCGCGCCTATCTCGACGGCAAGCGCGGCGTCATCGCCACCTTCAAGAGCTTCGGCGCCTCGGGCGGCTTCGTCTTCACCGTCTATCTGGTGCAGATCCTGTTGATCGCGGGCCTCGGCATCGTGCTCGGGCTGATCCTGGGCGCCGCGATGCCGTTCGTGGCGAGCGCGCTCCTGCAGTCGGTCATCCCGGTGCCCGCGCAAGGCGGCTTCTATCCTGGCGCGCTCGCCATGGCCGCACTCTTCGGCTTGCTGGTGACGCTGGCCTTCGCGCTGCTGCCGCTCGGCCGCGCCCGCGACGTGCCGGCAACCGCGCTGTTCCGCGAAATGGGATTCGAGAGCCGCGGCCTGCCGCGCCTGCCCTATACGGGCGCTGCTCTGGCGATCGTGCTGGCGCTGGCGGCGCTGGCGATCCTCTCGGCCAATGATTACCGCATCGCCTCGATCTTCGTCGGCGCCACGGTCTTCGCCTTCCTGGTGCTGCGGCTGGTGGCGTTGCTGGTGCAGTGGGCGGCAAAAAAGAGCCCGCGCGTGCGTTTCGTTTCGCTGCGGCTGGCGCTCGGCAACATCCATCGTCCGGGCGCGCTGACGCCCTCGGTGGTGCTGTCGCTTGGCCTCGGGCTGACGCTGTTGGTGACGCTGGCGCTGATCGACGGGAATCTCAGGCGGCAGATCTCCGGCAGCCTGCCGGAGCGGGCGCCGAACTTCTTCTTCGTCGATATCCAGAGCAGCGACGTCGACGCCTTCGCCAGCCTCGTCGGCAAGGAGTCGCCTCGGGGAACGCTGGTCAAGGTGCCGATGCTGCGCGGCCGCATCATGGCGCTCAACGGCGTCGACGTCGACAAGGTGAAGATCCCGGCCGACGGCGCCTGGGTGCTGCGCGGCGACCGCGGCCTGACCTATGACGCGAAACAGCCGGAAAATACGACGCTGACCGAAGGCGCGTGGTGGCCGCAGGACTATTCCGGCGAGCCGCTGGTGTCGTTCTCGGCGGAGGAGGGCAAGGCGATCGGGCTGAAGCTCGGTGACACCGTCACCGTCAATGTGCTGGGACGCAACGTCACGGCGAAAATAGCCAATTTCCGTCAGGTGCAATGGGAGACGATGGGCATCAACTTCGTCATGGATTTCTCGCCCAACACCTTCGCCGGGGCGCCGCATGGCTGGCTGGCGACGCTGACCGACAAACAAGCCAGCACGGCCGACGACGCAAGGCTGCTCAATGCCGTCACCCGCGCCTTTCCGGCGGTGACGACGGTGCGGGTCAAGGACGCGCTCGACATCGTCAACCGGCTGGTCGCGCAATTGGGCATGGCGATCCGTGCCGCCGCCGGCGTGGCGCTGATCGCCTCGGTGCTGGTGCTCTCCGGCGCGCTTGCCGCCGGCAACCGGGCGCGCATCCACGACGCGGTGGTGCTGAAGACGCTCGGCGCGACGCGGCGGACGCTGATTACGGCCTTCTCGCTGGAATATGTGCTGATCGGCCTCGCGACGGCGCTGTTCGCGCTTGCCGCCGGCGGCATCGCCGCCTGGTTCGTGGTCGCGCATATCATGACGCTGCCGTCGCATTTCATGCCGGAGGTCGCGGTGGCGACGATCCTGGTTTCGCTGGCGGTCACCGTCGGCATCGGCCTTGCCGGCACCTGGCGGGTGCTCGGTCACAAGGCGGCACCGGTGCTGCGCAACCTTTGACGGAGGGCCGAGAGCCGCCCGCCCGGTTAAATCTTTGTAAGAATGCCGCCCGGAAGACCCAAAAACCGGCCTTTTGCCTTCTCACAAAGCGTTACGGCCCGTTACCGTCTTGTTCTTGACGTCAAGAACCATCATATTTCGCGCTAGGCATGCTGGAGCTCCGCCAGCGGCGCCTGGTCCCGGGGACCGCTCCGAGCGGACCTGTCACCGGACGGGGCAGAAGCAACAGAGGATTTCCAATGGCTGATCCCATTCGCAACTACCAGACGTCCGCCGCCCCCGGCGCGCGCGTCGATATCGATCAGGGCCTGCGCGCCTATATGATCAAGGTCTACAACCTCATGGGGCTTGGCCTTTTGATCACCGGCCTTGCCGCCTGGGGCGCCTTCCAGCTCGCCGTGACGGGCGACGGCCAGCTGACCGCCTTCGGGCAGCTCATCTATGCAAGCGCGTTCCGCTGGGTCGTCATCCTGGCGCCGCTCGCCGCCGTGATGTTCCTGTCGTTCCGTATCCAGTCGATGAGCGTGGGCGCGGCGCAAGCCACATTCTGGGTCTATGCCGGCCTTGTCGGCCTGTCGCTGTCGACGATCTTCCTCGTCTACACCGGCACCAGCATCACCCAGACCTTCTTCGCCACGGCCGCGGCCTTCGGCGGCCTGTCGCTCTACGGCTACACGACCAGGCGGGACCTGTCGGCGTTCGGCTCATTCCTGATCATGGGCGTGATCGGCCTGCTGATCGCGATGCTGATCAACATCTTCCTGCAGTCGTCGGCGCTCGCTTTCGCGATCTCGGCGATCGGTGTGCTGGTCTTTGCGGGTCTCACCGCCTACGACACGCAGAAGATCAAGGAGATGTATTTCGAAGGTGACGTCGCCGATGTCGCCGGCCGCAAGGCGATCATGGGCGCGCTGCGCCTCTATCTCGACTTCATCAACCTGTTCATGTTCCTGCTGCAGTTCATGGGCGACCGCCGCTAAGGGCGGTTCCCAGTCTCAGTGGACCATAGACTTTGCGAAGGGCGGCCCAACGGCCGCCCTTTCTTTTTGCGCGGTCCTCTGCTGTTATCGAGGCAGGAAAGAGAACTGCACAAATTATGAGCAATACTGCGATCAGGGCCGCCACCGCGGCCGACCTCGACCGAATCACCGAAATCTATGCCGATGCGGTCGCGCATGGCACGGCGAGCTACGAGCTGGAGCCGCCCAGCCGCGCCGAAATGGGCGACCGATTCGACAGCCTGGCGGCCGGCGGCTTTCCTTATCTCGTGGCGGAGAATGACGGCATCGTGCTTGGCTACGCCTATGCCGGGCCGTTCCGGCCGCGCCCCGCCTACCGATTCGTCGTCGAGGATTCGGTCTATGTCGCGCCGGAGGCCAAGGGGCAAGGCGCCGGCTTCCTGCTGATGCAGGCCCTGATCGAGACGGCGCGCGCAGCAGGCTTCCGCCAGATCATCGCGGTGATCGGCGACGGCCACGCGGACAGCGCCTCGGTGCGGCTACACGAGAAGCTCGGCTTCCGCCATTCCGGTCGTCTGGAAGCATCGGGCTACAAGCACGGGCGCTGGCTGGACACGGTGTTCATGCAGCTATCGCTGAATGGCGGCGCGGAACTGCCGCCCGATCCGAATTCGCTGCCGGAATGGAAGTTTCGCGAAAGGCTGAAGGGGAATTGAAGAACTGGGGAATTGGGCAATTGAAGAAAGGTATTCAGAGTCCTTTCTCCAGTTCCTCAATTCCTCTTTCCAGACTACGCCTCGACAACCTTCAGCTTGGCATCGAACACGCCAAGCACGCGGCCGAGTTCCTGGCTGCGCTTCAGGATGCGGCCGCCTGCGGCGATCACGGCAAAAGCGCCTTGCCGGCGCGCCAGCCTGGGGTCCTTGACGATCTGGAAAAGCGGCACTTCGCTGGCCCGGCGGAAGACGGAAAAGACAGCGCGATCAGTGAGATGGTCGATCGCGTAGTCGCGCCATTCATTGGCCGCCACCATGCGTCCGTAAAGCCTCAGGATCTGGTCGAGCTCGCGCCGGTCGAATCGCACCGGCTGATCGAGGCGGGCGTTGCGCGCCTCGTGCAACGGGATCAATATTCCGGATGCTTCCCCATCCTCCGTCCCGCTGCTGTGATCGGTCATGCCTCGATCCTTCGATTGAATCATGCGCCGGGCAAGGTTCGCGCTTTCATGATGGAATTGCAAGGGCGCGGTCTAATTGCAAGGGCCGGCTAAGCACGCGCGCGGTCGCGCGGTTTCCCAAACGTCCAGTCACATTTGCGAAACACATGTTGGAATTGGTGATGCTCCGCCACATTCTCGCCACAAATAATCCGCGCTCATGCCCCAATGTCCGACGAATTTACCGGCGTTGCCTGAGACGGTTCGGTCCGGCACCGGCTCGTAAACCCCAAGCCCCCCGCCCACGGGTCAGCGTCGGATCGAACCAACCTCGGTTTTTCCTTGGAAAAATCAGGTGCGACGATCCCAAAACCTGAATGACCGGCGTCAGAAGCAAGCTGACGCCGGTTTTTTATTTCCCTTCTCCCCTTGTGGGAGAAGGTGAAGCTAAAGCTGGTCGGGCTTGCGGATGAAGGCGGCGCCGAGGATCGGGCCGGGCATGCCGTCCCGACCGACCGACTGCAGCAGCACCGCGCAGCCGCCCTTCTTGGCGATCTCGGTCATCGGCAATTCGTAACGCTGCGCCTTGCCGTGCCACATGCCGGCGGTCTGGATGTCGGAAACGGCGTTCCAGTAGGTCAGGCTGCGGCCGCTGTTCTCGCCCTGGCCTATCTTCACCATCTGCGGCGGATCGAAATAGACGATCACCACATGGGCGTCGGTCGGGCCGTTGCCGGCATCGCCCGCGTCGATCATGACACGGTCGCTGGTGCGGCTGACTTTGATGGCGACCCGCATGCCCTCACCGATCCTGTCCATCCGCGCCAAGGCGCCGTCGACATCCTTGCGGCTGGCGCCGTTGACGTGGCTGCGGCCATTGATGACGGCTTGCGGCGTGTAGACCGAGCGGCTGCCGAAGGCGCGCATATAGTCATACTGACGGTCGGTGTTCTCCTTGGTGCTCAGCGTGTCCTGCCAGCCGAGATAGTCCCAGTAATTGACGTGGTAGGCGAGCGCGACGATGTCGTCCTTGCCGGCGAGCTCGGCAAACAACTCGTCGGCCGGTGGGCAGGAACTGCAGCCCTGACTGGTGAACAATTCGACCACGCCCAAAGGCTTGTCGGCTTGAGGCTTGCCGGTCGCGGCCTTCTCAGGCTCGGCTGCCAGGGCCGCGCCGCCCAACGCCGTAAGGGCCAGCGCTACTGCCGCAAGCCGCAATCGTCCTCGAAATGCCATGACTTTTCCAATTCCCGCCGGTGACGCCGGCTTTGTTCTGATTGCTAAAATATGTGGCAGAAGCGCCAGTCAACGGGAAGTCACGTTGCGGTGAAATTTTTGCTGTTGCTGCCGCAGGTAAGGGCGCAATAGGAGAGGCGGTTGCATTTCAAGGCTTGGTTCGATTCGGGGGCAGCATCCTCACCATGTGGCAAACTCTCCTGACCCCTGTCGATCTCTATTGCGAACGGACGGGGCCTGGACTTTGGGCCGAGCCGGCTAATGCTTTGACCAACCTGGCTTTCATTGCCGCGGGACTATGGGGCGTCCAGCAGGTGCGGCGATACAAGACCGGCGCCTTCGCCGAAGTGCTGGCCTGGTGGGTGGTGGCGATCGGCATCGGCTCGACCCTTTTCCACACCTTCGCCAGCAAAGGCACGATCTGGGCCGACATCCTGCCGATCGCCGGCTTCACGCTGGCCTACACGCTGTTCAACCTGCGGCGTTTCCTCGGCATGGAATGGGGCAAGGCGATCCTCGTCTTCGTCGCCTTCTATGTCGTCGCCGGGTTGATCGCCTTCGCCGTGCCTGACTGGCTGCGCCAAGCGTCGAACGGCACCACGGGCTACCTGCCGCCCTTCCTGGCGCTCGCCTTCTTCGGAGCGTGGGTGGCGGCCACCGGCAACCGGGCCGGCTGGTACAATCTGACCGGGTCGGCGATCTTCGTCGTCTCGGTCCTCTGCCGCATGATCGACCCGCTGGTCTGCGCCAGCTTCCCGCTCGGCACGCATTTCCTCTGGCATGTCTTCAACGGGCTGATGCTCGCCGTGTTGCTGGCGGCGACGGCGCGGTTCGGGAAGCCGAAGGTAAGGCAGTAGGCAGTAGGCAGTAGGTGTCCTTTCCCTACTGCCTAATGCCTAAGCCCTATTCCCTGGCCGCTACGCGGCCAGGTCGCGCAGCACGTATTGCAGGATGCCGCCGTTCTTGAAGTAGTCGAGCTCATCCAGCGTATCGATGCGGCAGATGATCGGCACGTTCTTCACCGTGCCGTCGCCATAGGTGACCTTGGCGACCATCTTCTGGCGCGGCTTGATCGCGTCCAGGCCATCGATCTCGACCAGCTCGTCGCCCTTCAGATTGAGCGAGGCCCATGAGGTGCCGTCCTCGAAGACGAAGGGGATGACGCCCATGCCGACCAGGTTGGAGCGGTGGATGCGCTCGAAGGACTGGGCGATGACCGCGCGGACGCCGAGCAGATTGGTGCCCTTGGCCGCCCAGTCGCGCGACGAGCCGTTGCCGTATTCGACGCCGGCGAAGATCACCAGCGGCACGCCTTGCTGCTTGTACTCCATCGCCGCGTCGTAGATCGACATCTCCTCCTTCGAGGGATAGTGGATCGTGTAGCCGCCCTCGCGGCCGTTCTCGCCCAGCATGTGGTTGCGGATGCGGATGTTGGCGAAGGTGCCGCGCATCATCACCTCATGGTTGCCGCGCCGCGTGCCGTACTGGTTGAAGTCGGCGACGCCGACGCCATGCTCGGTCAGATACTTGCCGGCCGGCGATGCGGCCTTGATCGAGCCAGCCGGCGAGATGTGATCGGTGGTGATCTTGTCGCCGAAGAGGCCGAGCACGCGCGCGCCCTTGATGTCGCCGACCTTGCCGAAGGAGCGGCCCATGCCGGCGAAATAGGGCGGGTTCTGCACATAGGTCGAGTGGTCGTCCCAGGCATAGGTCTGGCCTTCCGGCGCCTTGACCTTCTGCCAGTAGGCGTCGCCCTTGAAGACGTCGGCATATTTGCGGGCGAACAGCTCGCGGGTGACGTTCTTCTCGATGAACTCCTGGATCTCGGCCGAGGTCGGCCAGATGTCCTTGAGATAGACCGGCTTGCCGTCGCTGCCCTCGCCGAGCGGCTCGGTGGTCAGGTCCCTGGTCACCGTGCCGGCCAGCGCATGCGCCACCACCAGCGGCGGCGAGGCGAGGTAGTTCGCCTGGACGTCCGGCGATACGCGGCCTTCGAAGTTGCGGTTGCCGGAAAGCACCGCGGCGGCGATCAGGCCCTTGTCGTTGATGGTCTTGGAGATCGGCGCCGGCAGCGGGCCGGAATTGCCGATGCAGGTGGTGCAGCCGAAACCGACCAGGTTGAAGCCGATCTGGTCGAGCTCCTTCTGCAGGCCGGACTTTTCGAGATATTCGGCCACCACCTGGCTGCCGGGGGCGAGCGAGGTTTTCACCCATGGCTTCTGCTTCAGGCCGCGGCGGTTGGCGTTGCGGGCAAGCAGGCCGGCGCCGATCAGCACGCTCGGGTTCGAGGTGTTGGTGCAGGAGGTGATGGCGGCGATGACGACGTCGCCATGGCCGAGATCGTAATCGGTGCCTTCGACGGCGTAGCGCTTGGAAATTTCGGCGGCCTTCTTGTATTCGGTCTCCATCGCCTTGGCGAAGCCGGCGGGGATGTCCTGCAGGGCGACGCGGCCCTCTGGGCGCTTCGGGCCGGCCATCGACGGCACGACGTCGCCGAGGTCGAGCTCGAGCAGGTCGGTGAAGACCGGATCGGCCGAGCCTGTGTCGCGCCACATGCCTTGCGCCTTGGAATAGGCCTCGACCAGCGCGATGCGGTTCTCCTCGCGGCCGGACATTGTCAGGTAGCGGATGGTTTCCGAGTCGACCGGGAAGAAGCCGCAGGTCGCGCCATATTCCGGCGCCATGTTGCCGATAGTGGCGCGGTCGGCCAGCGTCATGTTGGAGAGGCCGGGGCCGAAGAACTCGACGAATTTGCCGACGACGCCCTTCTTGCGCAGCATCTGGGTGACGGTGAGCACCAGGTCGGTGGCGGTGACGCCTTCCTTGAGCTTGCCGGTGAGGCGGAAGCCGATGACTTCCGGCAAGAGCATGGAGACCGGCTGGCCGAGCATCGCGGCCTCGGCCTCGATGCCGCCGACGCCCCAGCCCAAAACACCGAGGCCGTTGATCATGGTGGTGTGCGAATCGGTGCCGACGCAGGTATCGGGATAGGCGGTGTTCTCGCCGTCTTCAGCGTTGGTCCACACGACCTGTCCCAGATATTCGAGGTTGACCTGGTGGCAGATGCCGGTGCCGGGCGGCACGACGCGGAAGTTGCGGAAGGCCTGCTGGCCCCATTTCAGGAATTTGTAGCGCTCCTCGTTGCGCTCATATTCCAGCTCGACATTGCGGGCGAAGGCCATCGGCGTGCCGAACTCGTCGACGATGACGGAGTGGTCGATGACGAGGTCGACCGGCACCAGCGGATTGATCTTCTCGGGGTCGCCGCCGAGCGCCTTGATGCCGTCGCGCATCGCCGCCAGGTCGACCACCGCCGGAACGCCGGTGAAATCCTGCATCAGCACGCGGGCCGGGCGGTAGGCGATCTCGACGCCGGCGGTGCCCTTGTCGGTCAGCCAGGCGGCGACCGCCTGGATCGATTCCCTGGTGACCGAACGGCCATCCTCGTTGCGCAACAGGTTCTCCAGCAGCACCTTCATCGAATAAGGCAGCTGGGCGATGCCGGTGAGGCCGTTCTTCTCGGCCTCGACGAGGTTGAAATAAACATAGTCAGCGCCACCCACGGTCAGGGTGCGGCGGCAATTGAAACTGTCGAGGGATTTGGTCACGGCGATCCGTCCTTGTCTGTTCAGCCTGAAAGGGAACGGACGCCGTTGGCATGCAATCACGCGCAAAGGTGCGGGTACGGCCATTTCCGCTGTCCGCTCCCAAGCAACCCGAGCCGTTCAAGGCGGCGCGTGCGCTGGTTCGGCGCTAATTCTGATCCCGCGCCGACCGCTGGCACGGATGAACCGCATATAGAGAATTTCCTGGAATAGTTCTAGACAGTCGAAGGACGAATTTGCGTGAGCCGGAAACGGCCACGAAACGGTGCTTTCGGGACGGGCAAGAATGCGGCTGATCGCCGAAAATCTAGGCGGCGAGCGCGGCGGCGAGACGGTTTTTTCCAACATCGGCTTTGCGCTGGACAAGGGCGAGGCGCTCATTGTCACCGGTCCGAACGGCTCGGGCAAATCGACGCTGCTCAGAATCGTCGCCGGCCTGCTGCCGGCCGCGCAAGGAAAGGTGCGGTTCGAGGATGGGGGCGAGGCCTTCCCGACGGTCGCCTCAGCTTCCCATTATCTCGGCCATCTCAACGCGATGAAGACGGCGCTCAGCGTCGAGGAGAATCTCGGCTTCTGGCGCGCGTTCCAGGGTGAACCGGGGTTGAGCGTCGAGGAAGCGCTGGAGACGGTGGCGCTCGGCGGTCTCGGACATCTGCCCTTCGGCTATCTGTCGACCGGGCAGAGACGGCGGGCCTCGATCGCCAAGCTCCTGGTGAGCCGCCGGCCGGTCTGGCTGCTCGACGAGCCGACCGCGGGGCTGGACAAGGCATCGGAGGATCGGTTCGCGGGGCTGATGCGGGGGCATCTGCGTGACGGAGGGATTGTCGTGGCGGCCACGCATCTGCCGCTGGGGCTGGAGGGGGCGAAGGTGTTGAGGATGGGCGACTGATGTCGGCGCGAGGCACCCCCCTCTGTCCTGCCGGACATCTCCCCCGCAAGGGGGGAGATTGGCGGCTTCGGCGCCGGCATCTCCTTCGCGGCGTCGGTGATTGGCGAAAGTCCGCGCGACATTCGATCTCCCCCCTTGTGGGGGAGATGGCCGGCAGGCCAGAGGGGGGTGTGCCGGAGCGCCAGCCTCGCCAAGGGATCCCTTTGTAATGTGGCCCCTCTTCCTGCGCGATATCCGCCTTTCCATCCGCGCCGGCGGCGGGGCGCTGATCGGGGTCATCTTCTTCCTCGCCGTCATCGTCACCATTCCGTTCGGCGTCGGTCCCGACCTCAACCTCTTGTCGCGCATCGGCCCGGCGATCCTGTGGATCGCCGCCCTGCTTGCCTGCCTGCTCGGCCTCGACCGCCTGTTCCAGGCTGATCGCGAAGACGGCTCGCTCGATCTGCTGGTGCTGAACAACGACCGCCACATGCTGGCGCTGACGGTGCTGACGAAGTGCCTGGCGCACTGGACCGGCAGCGTGCTGCCGCTGGTGATCGCCGCGCCTCTGCTTGGCCTGTTCATGAACATGGAGCCGCTCGGCATCGGCGCCACGGCGCTCACGCTTCTCGTCGGCACGCCGGCCATCACTTTCATCGGCGCCGCGGGTGCCGCGGTAGCGGTGGCGCTGCCGCGCGGCGGATTGCTGATTTCGGTGCTGGTGCTGCCTTTGACCATTCCGGTGCTGATCTTCGGCGTTTCGGCAAGCTATGGCGCGGTGGCCGATCCGGCGCCATTCCTCCAGCCCTTCCTCATTCTTGCCGCGCTGACGCTGTTTCTTGCGGTGCTCGGTCCCTTGGCGGCGGCGCTGGCGCTGCGGCATGGGACGGATTGAGACGACGAGGACGTTCCTTCACTGCGGCACCGCGACAAATTGCGGAACTGCCAGTGCGAGGTTAAGGGAAGACATGATCGCAACGATTGGCACGGCGGAGAGCGGGGAGCGGCTGACATGAGCGCGCACGCCCTCTTCGTCACCGCCGCCTATGCCATCACCGCCGTCGTGCTCGCCGGGCTGATCGGCTGGATCCTGCTCGACCAGCGGGCGCGCAAGCGCGAGCTCGCGGCGCTGGAAGCGGCCGGAGTGCGCCGGCGCTCCGACAAGGCTGTCAAATCATGAGCATCGAAACCGAAACGCCGGCGCCGCGGCGTCGCCTGTTCGTGCTTCTGCCGCTTCTGGTGTTCCTGGGCCTGGCGGGGCTGTTCCTGTCGCAGCTGCTTTCGGGCCGCGATGCCTCTGAAATCCCCTCGGCATTGATCGGGCTGCCGGCGCCGCAGACCAGCCTGCCGCCGCTCGAAGGGATCAGCCTGCCGGGGCTGGATACAAAGTCCTTTACCGGCAAGGTGACACTGGTCAACGTGTTCGCGTCCTGGTGCGCGCCGTGCCGGGAGGAGCATCCGGTGCTGCTCGGCCTGTCGCAGGACAAGCGCTTCACGCTTGCCGCGCTGAACTACAAGGACCAGCCGGAAAACGCCCGCCGCTTCCTTGGCGATCTCGGCAATCCGTATCAGGCGATCGGCGTCGATCCGGCCGGACGCGCGGCGATCGACTGGGGCGTCTACGGCGTGCCCGAGACCTTCGTCATCGGCAAGGATGGCAGGATCGCCTACAAGCATGTCGGGCCGCTGACGCCCGAGTCGGTCAGGGCGTTGCTGTTGCCGCAGATCGAGAAAGCGCTGGCGGCGCCGGGCTGACGTGGCGCCGGGCTGAGGCGCCTGTCACGTTCGTCATTCTAGGGCGAAGCAAGGAGCGAAGCGACGCGCGCAGACCCTAGAATCCATTCCGTGACGCCTGACCGAGGAGCGCGGCGGCCCAGAATTGGCGCTTGCGCGCGCACGTGTCTTCGCCGCCGCGGCGCTCGAAAGTCACGGCATGGATCCCTGGGTCTTCGCGCCGCTACGCGTCACTGCGCCCAAGGATGACGAACGTGACCGGCGCGCTCAACGGTCGAAAAAAGGATCAGCCGTAGATCTGCTTGTGGACCTGATAGAGCATTTCCGAGCGGTCGGCGCGCAGATCGGCGAGATCGCGGCTGGACAGGTTCTCGATTTCGGCGACAAGTCGGTTGTAGTGGCGGCGCTTGGCCATGCTGGCGCGGGCGCGGGAGACAAGATTGTCGAACATGACAGGGTTCCTTCTTAGTTGTTCCTCCCTGACGATTACGAGGATGACATAGGAATGGTGCGATGCAAAAGAAAGATGTTGCAATGCACCATTGCATTCAGCGCATAGCCGGTTAACCCAGCCTTAACAGGCAATGCGCCGCACGCGGCCCGCGCCGGCCGGGCTTCACGCAGTTCTCATCTGTTTTGTCATACAAATTACGGCCTGCCGTCTTGCCAGATCGCCTTCGGGCTGGCTTGATCCGCCCGTCACGTGAATGCCGGGAGGAACATGCATGGCGGCCGCAGACTATTACGAAGTTCTCGATCCGCGCTTCGCGCGCCTGTTCAACGGCAGCGCGCAGGTGGAAAAGCTGTTCACCGGCTGCCGCTGGGCGGAAGGGCCGGCCTGGTTCGCCGCCGGCCGCTATGTCGTCTGGTCGGACATCCCGAACAACCGCATGCTGCGCTATGACGAGACCGACGGCAGCGTCAGCGTGTTCCGCCAGCCGTCCGGCAATTCCAACGGCAATACCGTCGACCGGCAGGGGCGGCTGGTGACCTGCGAGCATTCCGGCCGCCGCGTCAGCCGCACCGAGTTTGACGGCTCGGTCACCACCATCGCCGACAAATGGAAGGGCAAGCGGCTGAACTCGCCCAACGACGTGGTGGTACGCTCCGACAGCTCGATCTGGTTCACCGATCCGAGCTACGGCATCGACACCGATTATGAGGGCGACAAGGCCGAAAGCGAGATCGGTGCCTGCAATGTCTATCGCGTCGATCCCGAGACGGGCGATGTCGAGGCCGTCATCACCGACATGGTGCGGCCGAACGGGCTTGCCTTCTCGCTCGACGAAAGCCTGCTCTACGTCGTCGACACCGGCCGCACGCATGGCGAGAAGAACCCGGCGCATGTGCGCGTCTTCAACGTCGGCAAGCATGGCAGGAAGGTTTCCGGCGGCAAGGTCTTCGCAGACTGCACCGCCGGCCTGTTCGACGGGTTCCGGCTCGATTCCGCCGGGCGCATCTGGACGAGTGCCGCCGACGGCATCCATTGCTATGATCCGGACGGCACGCTGATCGGCAAGGTCAAGGTGCCGGAAGTGACCGCCAACTGCGTGTTCGGCGGCAACAAGCTCAACTGTCTCTACATCGCCGGCACCACCTCGCTCTATATGGTGCGGCTGATGGTGAATGGGGCGAAAACCTATTGAAGGTTCTGCAGGCGCTTCTTCGGCCATTCCTGGCCTTTCTGCGCATCCCAGCAGCGCCCGCGGCGCTGCGGCTCCCGCAACCACCGCCATCCGCTTTGCCGGAGCGAATTGCCAAACCGTCGCCTGACGCCAAACGCAAGAACCCACGGGGAGAACATCATGCCATTCGTCAACATCCGCATCGTCAAGGAAGTGATCGCCGCCGATCCGGCCGGCAAGAAGGCTGACATCGCCAAGAAAGTGACCGCGGCCATCATGGACGCCACCGGGCTCGGCAATGACGATGTCTGGGTGGTGTTCGAGGAGGTCAACGCCCGCGACTGGTATGTCGGCAAGACCGATGTCGAGACGCTGCGGAAGGGATAGGGCGCAGCAGGTTGGGGTGCCTGCGAGGTTCTTTCGGCGACGGCGAGATATGGGCGCTTCCCTTCGCGTTCGTCATCCTCGGGCTTGACCCGAGGATCCATTCCGTGACCTTCGACGTCGAGCGCAACGGTGCAGAATTCTGTAAGCGTTGCAACGCCTTAGCGTCAGGGTCTGCGCCGCGTCGCTTCGCTCCTTGCTCCGCCCTAGAATGACGACCTTATGTTTGTCCGCGAATAAAACCCGCAAAACCCCGCACCGCCTCACGCATCGCCCGCCGGTTCGCATCCTCCGCCAGGATCGCCTCCATCTCCGCCGGCTTCTTGCCCAGCAGCGCGATCTCGAGCGCCCTCTCCTCATGCATCGCGAACGACATCGTCCGCATGATCTCGGCCAGCGCCGCACGGGCGTAGAGCGAGCGGGGCGAAGCGTGCACCAGCATGGCCGGCTTGCCGACGGCGGCGTCGCGCGATACCAGCCAGTCGAGCGCGTTCTTCATGCCGCCGGGCACGCCATGCGCATATTCGGGACAGGAGACGATAATGCCGTGGCTCCGAGTGACGGCGTCGATCAGCCGAGCGGCTTCCGCAGGCGTCCGCTCGCCTTCGTCGTCGGGGTTGAAGATCGGCAGCCGGCCGAGCCCGTCATAAACGGCCACCCGGCAATCCGGAGGCGCGTTGGCGGCAAGGGCTGCGACCAGCGCCGAATTGGTCGAGGCGGCGCGCAAGCTGCCGGAGATGGCGAGGATATCGATCAAAGGGGTGGCCAAGAGAACGGATGGGTCGTTCCGGATGCTACCACAGGGTCTTCCGGTAATCCTCGTCCAGATCGCGGTCGATGTCGCCGGCGGTCTCGGCCAGCGCCAGCTGGTCGCGGATGATCTGGCGGCCGAGCGTCGGCAGGGTCGCGCGGTCGTACCAGGTCTCCGGCTTCCACAGATCCGAGCGCATGAAGGCCTTGGCGCAGTGCATATAGGCGGCCTTGACCGTCACCACGATGACGCTTTGCGGCTCCTTGCCGTCGACCGCGAGGCGTTCGCGTAAGACAGGATCGACGGTGATGCGGGCATCGCCGTTGACGCGCAGCGTCTCGTTCATGCCGGGGATGAGGAAGAGCAGCCCGACCGACGGATTGCGGATGATGTTTTCCAGCGTGTCCAGCCGATTGTTGCCGGGGCGATCGGGAATGGCGATGGTGGAGTTGTCGAGGATGGCGGTGAAGCCGGGCTTGTCGCCCTTACAGCGCCGCGCGTCCTTTGGACGCGCAAAGGACGCTGTAACACTTTTGATTTGGCGCATGATCCTTTCCGAAAATCGATTTCGATTTTCGGGGTCATGCGCTAGGCGTCACGTCGGCGTTGCCGGCGCCGTCGGAGGAGCCGATCAGCACGAAGGGGCTCTTGCCGATGAAGGAGCGGCAGTGGCCGTCGAGGCTTTTGAGCTCCTTGCGGATCGAGCCGTCGGTCGGTCGGGGCGTCTTGTAGATCGTCCTCAGCTCGTCGTGCGTGGTGAGGAATTCCATGCCGTCCCCCTCTTATTCTGGCGCAATTCCGCACGGATGTTACGGCGAAGTCGCCGAACACAACCGGCAGCCACTTTTCCTGGAACTGCTCTAATTCCCGGCCTTCTCTTCCTTGGCTTTTTCCTCCAGCGAGTGGCGCATGATCAGCGGCATCTGGCTGAAGGTGAACAGCAAGGTGATCGGGATCGTGCCCCAGACCTTGAAATAAAGCCAGGTCGCCTCGGAAAAGTTGCGCCAGACGACCTCGTTGAGCACGGCCAGAAAGAGGAAGAACAGGCCCCAGCGGAAGGTCAGCTTGCGCCAGCCCTCGGCATCGAGCTGGAAGGCGGAATCGAAAACGTAACCAAGGAGCGACCGGCCGAACAGCAGCCCGCCGAGCAGCGTGACGCCGAACAGCGAGTTGATGATCGTCGGCTTCATGAAGGCAAAGGTCTTGTCCTGCAGGTAAAGCGCCAGCGCGCCGAAGACGAAGACGACGATCGCCGAGACCAGCGGCATCAGCGGCAGGCTGCGCGTCAGCAGCCAGGAGACGCTCAGCGAAAGCGCCGTCGCGACCATGAAGAAGGCGGTGGCGATCAGGATCGGCTCGCCGAGGTGGCTGAGTACCGGGAATTTCTCGGCCAGCCATTCGCCGCGGATGGTGGTGAAGAAGAACACGAGCCCTGGCCCAAGCTCGAGCAGGAACTTCAAGCCGGGGTTGATCGGCTTGCGGCGAGGATCGGACGGGTCGCGTTCGAGGATATTCATAAAAGTCCTTCTTGCGCATGATCTGGCCGAAAAGCAGGCGGCCTTTCCAGATCGCGCCTTTGTTCAAGCCACGCCGGCGATCGCCCTGGCGAATTCGCTGGCGGAAAACGGTTCGAGGTCGTCGACCTGCTCGCCGACGCCGATGAAATAGACCGGCAGCCGATGCTTGGCGGCGATCGCCACCAGAATACCGCCGCGAGCCGTGCCGTCCAGCTTGGTCATCACCAGCCCGTTGACGCCAGCGACGTTGCGGAAGATCTCGACCTGGTTCAGCGCGTTCTGGCCGGTGGTGGCGTCGACCGTCTGCAGCACCGTGTGCGGCGCTTCCGGATCGAGTTTGCCCAGCACACGCACGATCTTTTCCAGCTCCGCCATCAGCTCGGTCTTGTTCTGCAGCCGGCCGGCGGTGTCGATGATCAGCACGTCGGAGCCGGCCTCCTTGGCCTTCTCGAAGGCGTCATAGGCGAGGCCCGCCGCATCGGCGCCGAGTTTCGAGGCGACGACCGGCGATTTCGTCCGCTCGCCCCAGATCTTCAACTGCTCGATCGCGGCGGCGCGGAACGTGTCGCCGGCTGCCAGCATCACCTTGAGGCCGCCATCGGTGAGCTTGGCGGCAAGCTTGCCGATGGTGGTGGTCTTGCCGGTGCCGTTGACGCCGACGACCAGGACGACATGCGGCTTGTGGCTGAGGTCGAGCTCGAGCGGTTTTGCCACCGGCGTCAGCACCTTCTCCACCTCCGCCGCCATCACGGCGCGGACTTCCGAGTCCGAGACATCCTTGCCGTAGCGGCTCGAGGCGAGAGAATCGGTGACGCGCAGCGCCGTTTCCACGCCGAGATCGGCGCGGATCAGCACGTCCTCCAGGTCCTGCAGCGTCTCCTCGTCCAGCTTTCGCTTGGTGAAGACGCCGGCAATGTTGCCGGTAAGCTCGCGCGAGGAGCGGGCGAGCCCTTCGCGCATGCGCTGAAACCAGGAGCGCCGTGGCGCCGGCTCCGGCGCCTTTACCGGCTCGGCCTTTTGCTCGACCTTTTTTGAGACCGTCACCTTGCCGGCAGAGGGTGTGGGCTTTGGCGGCGGCGGCACAGCCTCCGGTTCCGGCGCGATCTCGGCCAGGATCGGCTGCGGCTCGACAGGCGCCGGCTGTCGAATAGGAGGCGAGATTTCCGCGGCAGCTCCGGCGGATGGTTCTGCAGAAGGCGCCTCCGCTGGCGGCACCTCGATCGGCACCGGCGTATCGGCGGGAATCTCGCTGGGCGGCGTCGGTACTTCGGCCGGTGCCGGCTCAGGCAGCGGTTCCGGACGCGAGGGCTCGATTTCCGGCTGAGCCGGCGCGGGTGCGGGCACTTCCTGCGGAGCAGGTTCAGGCGCCGGCGTCGGCGCGGGTAAAGGCTCAGGTCGCGCGGGCGGCACTTCTTCGGGCGCCGGCGGCTCGGGCTTCTCAGGCGCCGGTTGCGGCTCTTCTTCCGGTTCAGATTGCGGCAGCGGTTCCGGCTCGTCGGGAACGATCGGCTCGGGCGTCGGTGGGACAGTCGGAGCGGGCTCGGGCTTCGGCTCTTCAGGCAGAGCGGGAGCAAGCTCAACAGCGGGTTCGCTCGCCGGCGCGGCCTCCGCCACGGACTGCTGCTCGTCGCGCGCCAAAAGTTCCGGCGCAGCCTGCTCGGCCTCGGGCTTCAGCGCTTCGAGCGCGTCCCATTTGATCGGCGGCAGCGGGGCCGTCTCGTCGGCGCGCTCCTCGACGACCTCTTTCCTGCCGAACGAAAATATCTTCTTGAAAAAACCAGCCATGCGTCTCGCGTTCTCAGGCCGCTTGCGCGGCAAAGGGCGCCGCAATCAGTCGGGCGCCGTCATGGCCGGCGATCACGGCATCGACGATCTCCCCGGGCACGCCGGTGTCGATCGCGGCCAGCGTGAAACCCTCGGTGCGGCCAAGTCCGTCGCGCTCGACCAGGATCGACTGCCGCGTGCCGGCAAGCGACGAAAGGTGACGACGATAGGCGGCATCGCCGGCGGCGCGCAGCCTTGCGGCGCGCGCCTTCACCACCTCGCGCCGGACCTGGGGCATGCGCGCTGCGGGCGTGCCTTCGCGCGGGCTGAACGGAAAGACGTGGAGATGCGTCAGCCCGCATTCCTCGATTATTCTTTCCGAATTCTCGAACATCGCCTCGGTCTCGGTCGGGAAGCCGGCGATGATATCGGCGCCGAAGACGATTGCAGGACGCAGCTTGCGCACGTCCTCGCAGAAGCGGATCGACTGGTCGCGCAGATGCCGGCGCTTCATGCGCTTCAGGATCATGTCGTCGCCCGACTGCAGCGACAGATGCAGATGCGGCATCAGCCTCCGCTCCGTGGCGATGGCGTCGAGCAGGTCGTCATCGGCCTCGATGGAATCGATCGAGGACAGCCGCAGCCGCTTCACGTCCGGCACCTGGCGCAGGACCGTCTTCACCAGCTTTCCAAGCTTTGGGCTACCGGGCAGGTCGGCGCCGAAGCTGGTCATGTCGACACCGGTCAAAACGATCTCGGCATAGCCGTTGCCGGAGAGCCGCTTCACCTGCTCGACCACCGCGCCCATCGGCACGGAGCGCGAATTGCCGCGGCCGTAAGGGATGATGCAGAAGGTGCAGCGATGGTCGCAGCCGTTCTGGACCTGCACGAAAGCGCGCGCCCGGCCCTCGATGGCGTCGACCATGTGGCTTGCCGTCTCGCGCACGGAAAAGATGTCGTTGACGCGCGCCTTCTCGGTGTCGTTGACGCCGAAATCGGGCAGCGCGCGGTAGGAGTTGGCCTTGAGCTTTTCCTCATTGCCAAGCACCAGGTCGACCTCCTCCATGGCGGCGAAATTCTGCGGCTCGGTCTGCGCCGCGCAGCCGGTGACGATGATGCGGGCCGAGGGGTTCTCGCGGCGCGCCTTGCGGATCGCCTGCTTGGCCTGGCGCACGGCTTCCGCCGTGACGGCGCAGGTGTTGAAGATGACGGCGCCGCCCTGAAGCGCGCCGAGGCCGGCGCTTACGGCCTCGCGGCGCATCACTTCCGATTCATAGGTGTTGAGGCGGCAGCCGAAGGTGACGACGTCGATACCCTTGCCGGTGGGGCCTTGGGGCGCGCCCTTTTGAAGGGCGGACATCAGGCTGCGCTTTCGGTGTCGCGGGCCCAGGCGCCGGTCGAGGGATCGAAGCTGCCGGAAAATTCCCATTCGGCCGCGCCGGTCAGGATAACGTGGTCGTCATCGCGCCATTCGACATTGAGCTCGCCGCCGCCCGGCGTCAGCAGCGAAACGCTGCGGCCGGTGCGCCTGGTGCGGGCGGCCGCGACCACGGCAGCGCAGGCGGCCGAGCCGCAGGCCTTGGTCAGGCCGGCGCCGCGCTCCCAGGTGCGGATGATCATGGTTTCAGGCGACGTCACCTGGGCGATGGTGATGTTGGCGCGTTCGGGAAAAATCGGATGATTCTCGAGCAGCGGGCCGAAGCGCTCGAGCTCGTAGGACCAGACATCGTTGTCGACCCAGAAGATGGCATGCGGGTTGCCCATCGAGAGCGCCGAGGGCGAATGCAGCACCGGGGCGTCGATCGGGCCGATCTGCAATTCGATCATGCGGGTGTCGCGGAATTCTTCCGCCAGCGGGATCTCCTGCCAGCCGAAGCGCGGCTTGCCCATGTCGACCGAGATCGAGCCGTCGGCATGCTCCTGCGCATTCAGGATGCCCGCGCGGGTCTCGAAGGCGAAGCTCTTGTTGCCCGTCTCGGCCGCCAAAGCCTGCACTACGCAGCGCATGCCGTTGCCGCAGGCCTGCGCACCGGTGCCGTCGGAATTCAGGATGTCGACATAGTAGGCAGTGCCCGGCGTCTTCGCATCGTGGATCGCCATAATCTGGTCGAACTTGGTCGCCGCGTCGCCGTTGAGGGCGATCGCCGCCGCGGCCGTCACCTTGTCGGCACGGCCGCGCATATCGGCGACGATGATCTCGTTGCCGATGCCGTTCATCTTGGCGAAGGGGGCGGTGCCTGCCATCTAACCGGTCATTCCAATCCGTTTGGGCGCTATATGGCGGAAACGGGCGGGAATTACCAGTCCAGCCAAGTGGCGACGACCAACAGGTCGCGCCTACGACGACCAAGAGGGTCGCGCTTAAGTTACTGCAAAGACGCCGAGCACGATCAGGAGGAAGATGATCAGCACGACGCCGATGAGGATGCGCGCGCCGGTGGCGGCCGCGCCGGCCAAAGCCGGCATGCCGAGCAGGCTCGCGGCGGCGGCAATGATGAGAAGGATGATGATCCACTTGATCATGGGAAGCTCCGGCGAAATTGCGTCGCCGGATCAACGCCTTTGGCCGGTTTGGGTTCCTTGTCAGGCGCGCGGTATATCCCAGACCTCACCGGGACGCATGGCGCGGAAACGCTCCGGCGGCAGGTCCTGCGCCTGCAGCGCTTCGGCCAGTTTTTTTGCAGGCTCCTCGATCGGCTCGTCGGTGAGATGGAATGTGCCCCAATGGCAGCCGGCGGCGTGAGCCGCATTGCACTGCTTCATGCCCTGAACGGCTTCCTCCGGGTTCTGGTGCTGCGGCGCCATGAACCAGCGCGGCTCATAGGCGCCGATCGGCAGGATGGCGAGGCGGAAGCCGCCATGCTTTTCTCCCATCAGCCGGTAATTGATGCCGTCATGAAAACCGGTGTCGCCGGCGAAATAGATATTGCCCGCCGCCGTGTCGATGACGAAGCCCGCCCACAGCGCCATGCGGCGGTCGCGCCCGCCGCGCGCCGACCAGTGGTGTGCCGGCTCGATGTGGATGGCGGCCGCGCCGACGCTCAACCTGTCGCCCCAATCATGCACGCTGAGCCGCATGCCGGGCGCCGCGCGGCCGATGATGGCGTCGTTGCCGAGCGGCGCGAGCACCAGCGGGTCGTGGCTCTCTTTCAGCCGCTTCAGCGTGGCGAGGTCGAGATGGTCGTAGTGATTGTGGCTGATCAGGACCAGGTCGATCGGCGGCAGGTCGGCAAAGGCAATTCCCGGCGCATTGACCCTCCTGGGCCCGGCGAAGGCGAAAGGCGAGGCGCGCTCCGACCAGACCGGATCGGTCAGGATGTTCAAGCCCGCCGTCTGGATGAGCAGCGAGGCATGGCCGACCATGGTGAGCCTCAACGCGCTGCCTTCCACCCGTACGTCCGGCTTGGCCGGGGGATAGGGGCTCGGAAAGGCGGGCGGCCATTTCGCCCGCCCGCCGCCGAATTGCCATTTGAGGAGATCGGTGAAGCGCCCGGGCGGCTTGCCGCCGGGATTGAAGAACAAGGCGCCGTCGAAATGATCGCTGGACGGCCCGCTGTAGTAGCGATTGGCGGCTCCTGTTCTCGCGGCCATCCTGTCTCCCGCCCGTTTGTGTCGTTTCCTGAGATAAGGACGCGCCTGCCTGGCGCAAGCATTTTTGCCGGCGAATGCCAATGGCCGAAGCCCGGCTCGTCTAGGATCGGGAGACAGGGGTGATCGCCATGGCAATGAAGCGAACCAAGACACCGTGGATGAAGGCCGAGGATTTCGGCCGCTCGCTGCCGCATGGGATCGGCGTCAACCTGTTGGTCACCGACATGACGGCGATGGAGGCTTTCTGCCGCGACGTGCTTGGCGCCCGGATCATCTATGCCGACGAGGACTTTGCGGCGATAGGGCTTCTGGGCTCAATCTTCATGCTGCATGCCGACCATTCCTACCTCGACAATCCGATGACCGGTATCACGGCGGGCGCCGAGACACGCGGGGCCGGCATAGAGCTGCGGCTTTACGGCGCCGATCCGGATGCGGTCGAGAAAAAGGCGGCCGCGCTCGGCCACATCGTACTGGCCGGCTCGATCGACAAGCCGCATGGCCTGCGCGAATGCTATATCGTCGGCCCGGACGGTTATGTCTTCGTGCCGAGCGCTCGGATTTAATGCTCCATTTCAACAGCTTAGGAGACTGTTCCGGCATTTTCCCGGCTTTGGCTCCCCGCTGCGATAAATTTGCAACAGCTGGCTCGAAAACCCTATTTTAACCATATCAGGTTGAAATTCTGCCACCTTCGCCATCTTGGTGAAGCAGAGATTACGCGGATGGCTCCCCCCGGCCGGATCCGACGGAGGTTTTGATGAATTTTTCGATGACCCGCCCCTTTTCGCGGCTCCACTTCTTCTCGAAGAGTGGCCTCGTGGCCGTATCGCTGGCCGCGCTGGTTGCGAGCGGCTGCTCGACCTCGCGCTTCTCGTCGATGGACGACCAGCAGCCGGCGCCGCTGACACCGGCGCCCTCCGGCACGGTGACGCAGAATCAGCTGCCGCCGCCGGCTTCCCCCGGCGCCACCGATCCGTCGCAATTCCCGACCGCTCCGAAGAACACCCAGGTCGCCTCGCTGCCGCCGGATGGCACGGCGCCTGCCGGCGCCACCGATCTCACCGCGGCCAGCGTCGCCGGGGTCTGGAACGTCAATGTCTCCGGGCAGAGCTGCAAGGTGGCGACGCCGCAGACCAAGTTCGGCGCCGGCTACCGCGCCGGTCCGCTGCACTGCCCGGCTCCGATCGACGGCATCAAGTCGTGGAACGTCGCCGGCAAGCAGCTGACGCTTTACGACGAAAACGGCGGTACGCTGGCCAGGCTCTATTCGTCGGGCGGCGAAAAGTTCGACGGCCAGACTTCCAGCGGACAGCCGATCTCGCTTACAAGGTGAGCGAAACCGACTATTGCTTCCACGCAATTCCGGGCGGAAAGCCGGAATTGCTCCAGCTGACGTGACCCATGCATCTTCGCGACGGTATCCAGACTCATGCGACCGTCAGGCAGCGCTATGACCATCTTGTCCAGAGTGGCGCGGTCGAGCGCGACCCGGCGCAGGAGCGCGTCGTCGCGGCGCTCGACCGGCTGACCGAAGAGATCTCGGCAAAAAGGCTGGCGCACAAATCGAGCGCGCTGGGCTGGCTGTTCGCCGCCAAGCGGCAGCCGCGCGAGCCGGTCAAGGGCCTCTACATCCATGGCGGGGTCGGTCGCGGCAAGACCATGCTGATGGACATGTTCTTCGAATTGCTGCCGGTCCGGCGCAAGCGCCGCGTGCATTTCAACGACTTCATGGCCGATGTGCAGGACCGGATCCAGAAGCACCGGCAGGCGCGCAAGGAAGGCATGGTCAGAGAAGACGACCCGATCCCGCCTGTGGCCCGGGCGCTGGCCGACGAAGCCTGGGTGCTGTGCTTCGACGAGTTCTCCGTCACCGACATCGCCGACGCGATGATCCTGTCGCGGCTGTTCTCGGCGCTGTTCGCCAGCGGCGTGGTGCTGGTCGCCACCTCCAACGTGGCGCCGGAGAACCTCTATCGCGACGGGCTGAACCGCCAACTCTTCCTGCCGTTCATCTCGCTGCTCCAGCGCAACGCCCATGTGATGACGCTCGATGCCGAGAAGGACTACCGGCAGGAAAAGCTCAACCGCCAACCGGTCTACGTCACGCCGGACGATGCCGCGGCCGAGTTCGCGCTGGACGAAGCCTGGAAGGCGATGACGTATGGCCAGCCGGCCGGCGAAGTCACGTTGACGCTCAAAGGCCGCCACCTCGTCGTGCCGCGCGCCGCCGGCGACGCCGCGCGCTTTTCCTTTGCCGACCTTTGCGAAAAGCCGCTCGGCGCGCGCGATTATCTGGCGATCGCCGGCCGCTTCTCGACCGTGTTCATCGACCACGTGCCGGTGCTTGGCGAAGGCAAGCGCAACGAGGCCAAGCGCTTCATCCTTTTGATCGACACGCTCTACGACCACCATAAGCGGCTGGTGATGAGCGCCGCGGCGCCTCCGCAAGGGCTCTATACGGCCAAGCGCGGCACGGAAGTGTTCGAATTCGAGCGCACCGCCTCGCGCCTGGTCGAGATGCAGAGCCGCGACTGGCTGGACGGGTGGGCGGAGCGGCGGAAGGACGAGTCGGCGACCGCCGAGGCAAGACAGGCGCAGGCGTAGCCAGGACGGCAAGCGCTCTCGGCAGCCTTAAAGCCGATACACATACATCACGAAATCCTCCGCCTTCCCATGCAGCTCCTTCCGCGTTTCATAGAGCGCCCGCGCCGGCTCGTTGTCGGGCTCGGTGCCGACCCAGGCTTCCTCGCAGCCATGCTCGCGGCCGATCTCGAACATAGCGTCGAGCATTTTTCGGGCGATGCCTTGCCGTTGGAACGGCGGCGCCACGCCTACCTCGTCGATGTAAAGCTCGCTTACCTTGTCGGGATGGCGGTGGATGACGGCGGCGCATTGGCCGACCACGGTTTGGTCGACTGTGGCCACGATCATGAAATGGCCGGGCGAGCCGAGATAGGCGGCGAGGCGGTCGGGCCGCACCGGCGCGTCGAACACATCGTCAGCCACCAGCATCACAAGGGCGTCATCGCCGGGATGAAGTCTTCTGATTTCGACGTTCATTGTGTAAGTTCTCCTCAGTCGGCTCACAAACTTTGACGTTTACGTAATTCCCGATGCATCTAACCGATTGAAAATGTTGGGCTCAAAATAATCGTTTGAATTTCTTCCGTGCCGGAGTTATTCGGTGCGGCCAAATCTCGCGGTTTCCCGCATCCTTTCGGCTTCCCTGGCCCGTCACGACTTCGTCACAGACAAAGGAAAACATCCTCACATGGCACGCAACAAGATAGCGCTCATCGGCTCGGGCATGATCGGCGGCACGCTCGCCCATATGATCGGCCTCAAGGACCTCGGCGACGTGGTGCTGTTCGATATCGCCGAGGGCATTCCGCAGGGCAAGGGCCTCGACATCGCGCAGTCTTCTCCTGTCGACGGGTTCGATTCCAGGCTGACCGGCGTCAACGACTATGCCGGCATCGAAGGCGCGGATGTGTGCATCGTCACCGCCGGCGTGCCGCGCAAGCCCGGCATGAGCCGCGACGACCTTCTCGGCATCAATCTGAAGGTCATGGAACAGGTCGGCGCCGGTCTCAAGAAATATGCGCCGAAGGCTTTCGTCATCTGCATCACCAATCCGCTCGACGCGATGGTCTGGGCGCTGCAGAAGTTCTCCGGCCTGCCGACCAGCCATGTCGTCGGCATGGCTGGCGTGCTCGACAGCGCCCGTTTCCGCTACTTCCTGGCCGAGGAATTCAAGGTTTCGGTCGAGGACGTCACCGCCTTCGTGCTCGGCGGCCATGGCGACTCGATGGTGCCGATGATCCGCTATTCGACCGTGTCGGGCATCCCGCTGCCCGACCTCGTCAAGATGGGCTGGACCTCGAAGGAGAAGCTCGACCAGATCGTGCAGCGCACGCGCGACGGCGGCGCCGAGATCGTCGGCCTGCTCAAGACCGGCTCGGCCTATTACGCGCCGGCGGCCTCGGCGATCGCCATGGCCGAATCCTACCTCAAGGACAAGAAGCGCGTGCTGCCCTGCGCGGCGCACCTCTCGGGCCAATACGGTATCAAGGGCACCTATGTCGGCGTGCCGGTGGTGATCGGCGCCGGCGGCGTCGAGCGCGTCATCGAGATCGACCTGTCCAAGGCCGAGCAGAAGATGTTCGATTCCTCGGTGGCGGCCGTGCAGGGCCTGACCGAGGCCTGCACCAAGATCGCCCCGCATCTCGCCGGCAAGTAAAACGTCCTTCCCCGGAGACCAAGCGCATGAACATCCATGAGTATCAGGCCAAGGCGCTGCTGAAGACGTTTGGCGCGCCGGTCGCAAGCGGCGTTCCGGTGTTCAAGGCGAGCGAGGCCGAGGCCGCCGCCAAGGCGCTGCCCGGCCCGCTCTATGTCGTGAAGAGCCAGATCCATGCCGGCGGCCGCGGCAAGGGCAAGTTCAAGGAGCTTGGCCCCGACGCCAAGGGCGGCGTGCGGCTGGCAAAGTCGGCGGCCGAAGTGGTCGCCAACGCCAACGAGATGCTCGGCCACACGCTGGTGACCAAGCAGACCGGTCCGGCCGGCAAGCAGGTCAACCGCCTCTATATCGAGGACGGCGCCGACATCGAGCGCGAGCTCTATCTGTCGATCCTTGTCGACCGTTCCGTCGGCCGCATCGCCTTCGTCGTCTCGACTGAGGGCGGCATGGATATCGAGACGGTCGCGCACGACACGCCCGAAAAAATCGTCACCGTCGCCATCGACCCGGAAAAGGGCGTGAGCGCCGACGACGTGAAGAAGCTCAACGCCGCGTTGAAGCTGGACGGCGACGCGGCCAAGGATGGCGGCACGCTGTTCCCGATCCTCTACAAGGCCTTCGTCGAGAAGGATATGAGCCTGCTCGAGGTCAACCCGCTGATCGTCATGAAGGACGGCCATCTTCGCGTGCTCGACGCGAAAGTCTCGTTCGACAACAACGCGCTGTTCCGCCATCCGGACGTGATGGAACTGCGCGACACCACCGAAGAGGACGAGAAGGAGATCGAGGCGTCGAAATACGATCTCGCCTATGTCGCGCTCGACGGCAATATCGGCTGCATGGTCAACGGCGCCGGCCTCGCCATGGCGACGATGGACATCATCAAGCTTTATGGCGCTGAGCCGGCTAACTTCCTCGACGTCGGCGGCGGCGCTTCGAAGGAAAAGGTCACGGCGGCGTTCAAGATCATCACCAAGGATCCGGCCGTCGAAGGCATCCTGATCAACATCTTCGGCGGCATCATGAAGTGCGACGTCATCGCCGAGGGCGTGATCGCCGCGGTCAAGGAAGTCGGCCTGAAGGTGCCGCTGGTGGTGCGGCTGGAAGGCACCAATGCCGAGCTCGGCAAGAAGATCATCAACGACAGCGGCTTGAACGTCGTCTCGGCCGACGACCTCGACGACGCGGCCAAGAAGATCGTCAAGGCGGTTAAGGGCTGAACGGATGCCCCCGCGCAAGATAAACCTGGTCGAGGCGGCGGATCAGAAGATCACCAAGGTCTTCGATCCGCATATCGCCGGCGACGTGAACGATGCCCAAGCCAAGGTCGCCAAGTTCGGCGAGGTCTTCGACTGGCATGCGCATGAGCATGAAGACGAGGCCTTCCTCGTGCTGCGCGGTAGGATCGCCATCGATTTCCGCGACGGGCCGGTCGAACTCGGCGAGGGCGATTTCATCGTCGTGCCGAAAGGCACCGAACACCGGCCGCGCTCGCTCAGCAAGGAGCCTGTCGTGCTGATGTTCGAGCCGGCGACGACGCTCAACACCGGCAATGCCAAGAGCGACCTCACCGTCGCCGATCTCAAGCGGCTGTGACCATGACCGCGCAGTCTTCCACGACCAACGGTTTTTAGAAAAGGGCCACCATGTCCATTCTCGTCGACAAGAACACAAAGGTGCTGGTGCAGGGCCTGACCGGCAAGACCGGCACGTTCCACACCGAGCAGGCGCTGGCCTATCACGGCACCAAGATGGTGGGCGGCATCCACCCCAAGAAGGGTGGCGAGACCTGGACCGGCGCGAAGGGCGAGAGCCTGCCGATCTTCGCCACGGTGGCCGAGGGCAAGGCAAAGACGGGCGCCAACGCCTCCGTCATCTACGTGCCGCCGGCGGGCGCGGGCGAAGCCATTATCGAGGCGATCGAGGCCGAGATCCCGCTGATCGTCTGCATCACCGAAGGCATCCCGGTGATGGACATGGTCAAGGTCAAGGCGCGGCTCGACCGCTCCACCTCGCGGCTGATCGGCCCGAACTGCCCGGGCGTGCTCACCCCCGACGAATGCAAGATCGGCATCATGCCCGGCAACATCTTCCGCAAGGGCTCGGTCGGCGTTGTTTCGCGCTCGGGAACGCTTACCTATGAGGCAGTCTTCCAGACCACCAATGTCGGCCTCGGCCAGACCACGGCGGTGGGCATCGGCGGCGACCCGGTCAAAGGCACCGAATTCATCGACGTGCTGGAGATGTTCCTCGGCGACGACGAGACCAAGTCGATCATCATGATCGGCGAGATCGGCGGCTCGGCCGAGGAAGACGCCGCGCAGTTCCTCAAGGACGAAGCCAAGCGCGGCCGCAAGAAACCGATGGCGGGCTTCATCGCCGGGCGCACGGCGCCGGCCGGCCGAACCATGGGCCATGCGGGCGCGGTGATCTCGGGCGGCAAGGGCGGCGCGGAAGACAAGATCGCGGCGATGGAATCGGCCGGCATCAAGGTTTCGCCATCACCTGCGCGGCTCGGCACGACGCTGGTCGAGGCGATCAAGGGTTAAGGCAGTAGTGAGTAGTCAGTAGTGAACAGGGAAGAACGGGCGAGTAGCAGCTGAGCGGGAATTTCCATCGTTCTACTCACTACTGACTACTCACTATTCCCCTCGAAAGGAGACGGAGCCAGGCTCCGCAGACGAAAATGGCAAGACAAGATCAGGCCAACGACCAATTCTCGCTCACCTCATTCCTCTATGGCGGCAATGCCGACTATATCGACGCGCTCTACGCCGCCTATGAAGACAACCCCGCCTCCGTCGATCCGGAGTGGCAGGACTTCTTCGCGGCGCTGAAGGACGACGCGGGCGATGTCCGCAAGAACGCCAAGGGCGCCTCCTGGGCGAAGCCCTCCTGGCCTCTGACGGCCAATGGCGAGCTGGTCTCGGCGCTCGACGGCAATTGGGGGCTGGTCGAGAAGGCGATCGAAAAGAAGGTGAAGGGAAAGGCGGTCATCAACGGCGCCGTGCTTTCCGACGCCGACGTGCACCAGGCGACGCGCGATTCCGTGCGCGCCATCATGATGATCCGCGCCTACCGCATGCGCGGCCATCTGCACGCCAATCTCGACCCGCTCGGCATCGCCAAGCCGCTCGAGGATTACAACGAGCTGTCGCCGGAGAATTACGGCTTCACCGAAGCCGACTACGACCGGCCGATCTTCCTCGACAATGTGCTGGGGCTCGAATTCGGCACCGTGCGGCAGATGCTGGACATCCTGGCCCGTACCTATTGCTCGACGCTCGGCGTCGAGTTCATGCACATCTCCGACCCGGAAGAGAAGGCCTGGATCCAGGCGCGCATCGAAGGCGCCGACAAGGAGATCACCTTCACCGCCACCGGCAAGAAGGCGATTCTGTCGAAGCTGGTCGAGGCAGAGGGCTTCGAGCAGTATATCGACGTCAAGTACAAGGGCACCAAGCGTTTCGGCCTCGACGGCAGCGAGTCGCTGATCCCGGCGCTGGAGCAGATCGTCAAGCGCGGCGGCCAGCTCGGCCTGAAGGAAATCGTCCTCGGCATGGCGCATCGCGGCCGCCTCAACGTGCTTTCCCAGGTGATGGCGAAGCCCCACCGCGCCATCTTCCACGAGTTCAAGGGCGGCTCGGCCGCGCCCGACGAGGTCGAAGGCTCGGGCGACGTGAAGTACCATCTCGGCGCCTCGTCGGACCGCGAGTTCGACGGCAACAAGGTGCATCTGTCGCTGACGGCCAATCCCTCGCATCTGGAAATCGTCGACCCCGTCGTGATGGGCAAGGCGCGCGCCAAGCAGGACCAGCTCGCCGGCCGCGAACGTGGCGAGGTCGTGCCGCTGTCGGAGCGCGCCAAGGTGATGCCGCTGCTTTTGCATGGCGACGCCGCCTTTGCCGGCCAGGGTGTGATCGCCGAAATTCTCGGCCTGTCCGGCCTGCGCGGCCATCGCGTCGCAGGCACGCTGCATTTCATCATCAACAACCAGATCGGCTTCACCACCAATCCGCGCTTCTCGCGGTCTTCGCCCTATCCGTCGGATGTGGCCAAGATGATCGAGGCGCCGATCTTCCACGTCAACGGCGACGATCCGGAAGCCGTGGTGCATGCCGCCAAGGTCGCGACCGAGTTCCGCATGAAGTTCCACAAGCCGGTGGTGGTGGACATGTTCTGCTACCGTCGCTTCGGCCACAATGAGGGCGACGAGCCGGCCTTCACCCAGCCGATCATGTACCGCAACATCCGCACCCATAAGACCGTGGTGCAGGTCTATGCCGACAGGCTGATCGCCGAGGGCCACGTCACCCAGGCCGAGGTCGACAAGATGCGGGCCGACTGGCGCGCGCATCTGGAAGCCGAATGGGAAGTCGGGCAGCACTACAAGCCCAACAAGGCCGACTGGCTGGACGGCGCCTGGTCGGGCCTGCGCACCGCCGACAACCAGGACGAACAGCGGCGCGGCAAGACCGCCGTGCCGGTGCGCACGCTGAAGGAGATCGGCAAGAAGCTGACCGAGGTGCCGAAGGATTTCGAGGCGCACAAGACCATCCTGCGCTTCCTCGAGAACCGCCGCCAGGCGATCGAGTCCGGCGAAGGCATCGACTGGTCGACAGCCGAGGCGCTGGCCTTCGGCGCCATCCTGCTCGATGGCAATCCGATCCGGCTTTCCGGCCAGGATTCGGAGCGCGGCACCTTCTCGCAGCGCCATTCGGTGCTTTACGACCAGCGCGACGAGAACCGCTACATCCCGCTCAACAATCTGTCGGCGGCGCAGGCCGGCTACGAAGTCATCAACTCGATGCTGTCGGAAGAGGCGGTGCTCGGCTTCGAATACGGCTACAGCCTGGCCGAGCCCAAGGCGCTGACGCTCTGGGAAGCGCAGTTCGGCGACTTCGCCAACGGGGCCCAGGTCGTGTTCGACCAGTTCATCTCGTCGGGCGAGCGCAAGTGGCTGAGAATGTCGGGTCTGGTCTGCCTCTTGCCGCATGGCTATGAAGGCCAGGGGCCGGAGCATTCGTCGGCGCGCCTGGAGCGCTTCCTGCAGCTCTGCGCGGAAGACAACATGCAGGTCGCCAACGTCACCACGCCGGCCAACTATTTCCATATCCTGCGCCGGCAGTTGAAGCGCGACTTCCGCAAGCCGCTGATCCTGATGACGCCGAAGTCGCTGCTGCGCCACAAGCGGGCGGTGTCGACGCTTCCGGAAATGTCGGGCGAAAGCTCGTTCCACCGCCTGTTGTGGGACGATGCGCAACTGCTCCCCAACCAGCCAATCAAGCTGGTGAAGGACTCCAAGATCCGCCGTGTCGTGCTGTGCTCGGGCAAGGTCTATTACGACCTCTACGAAGAGCGCGAGAAGCGCGGCATCAACGACATCTACCTTTTGCGCGTCGAGCAGCTCTATCCGTTCCCTGCCAAGGCGCTGATCACAGAGCTGTCGCGTTTCCGCAACGCCGAGATGGTGTGGTGCCAGGAAGAGCCCAAGAACATGGGCGCCTGGTCGTTCATCGATCCCTATCTCGAATGGGTGCTGGCGCATATCGACGCCAAGCATCAGCGGGTGCGCTACACCGGCCGGCCGGCCTCGGCCTCGCCGGCGACAGGGTTGATGTCGAAGCATCTCAGTCAGCTGGCCGCGTTGCTCGACGATGCTCTCGGTGAATAGGGCGCTTGGTGAATAAGCAGACCTGACGAAACAGACCTCAAGAAGACAACGGACAGGCACAATGGCTACCGAAATCCGCGTCCCCACTCTCGGCGAATCCGTCACCGAGGCGACTGTCGGCAAGTGGTTCAAGAAGGTCGGCGACGCGATCGCCGCGGACGAGCCCCTGGTCGAGCTCGAAACCGACAAGGTGACGGTGGAAGTGCCCGCCGCGGGCGCCGGAACGCTGGCCGAGATCGCCGTCAAGGAAGGCGAGACAGTCAATGTCGGGGCGCTGCTCGGCTCGATTTCGGCGGGCGGCGCGGCCCCTGCGACCAAGCCGCAGGCAGTCGCCCAGGCCTCCAGCCCGGATGCCGCATCCACCGGCAAGCAGGCTGCGGCCGAAACCGCCAGGATCGCTGGCGATGCCGGCCAGATCGAGCCGCGCACCATGCCGCCGGCGCCTGCCGCCGCCAAGCTGATCGCGGAGGCCAATCTCTCGGTCGACCAGTTGTCCGGCTCCGGCAAACGCGGCCAGGTGCTGAAGGGCGACGTGCTCGACGCCATCGCCAAGGGCGCGCCGTCGCAGCCGGCCGAGACGCCGAAGGCTGCTCCGGCGCCGGTCGTTGCCCGGGCGCCGTCCTCGACCGAGGATGCGCCGCGCGAGGAACGCGTGCGCATGACCAAGCTGCGCCAGACCATCGCACGCCGCCTGAAGGAGGCGCAGTCGACCGCCGCCATGCTCACCACCTTCAATGAGGTGGATATGAGCGCGGTGATGGCGCTGCGGTCCAAGTACAAGGACGTGTTCGAGAAGAAGCATGGCGTGAAGCTCGGCTTCATGGGTTTCTTCACCAAGGCGGTGACGCATGCGCTGAAGGAGATCCCGGCGGTCAATGCCGAGATCGACGGCACCGACATCATCTACAAGAATTTCGCCCATGTCGGCGTTGCTGTCGGCACCGAAAAGGGCCTCGTCGTGCCGGTGGTGCGCGATGCCGACCAGATGTCCATCGCCGAGATCGAGAAGGAGATCGGCCGGCTTGGGCTGGCGGCGCGAGACGGCAAGCTGTCGGTCGCCGACATGCAGGGCGGCACGTTCACCATCTCCAACGGCGGCGTTTACGGCTCGCTGATGTCGACGCCGATCCTGAACGCGCCGCAGTCCGGCATTCTTGGCATGCACAAGATCCAGGACCGGCCTGTGGTGGTCGGCGGCCAGATTGTCATTCGTCCGATGATGTATCTGGCGCTCAGCTACGATCACCGCATCGTCGACGGCAAGGAAGCGGTGACCTTCCTGGTGCGCGTCAAGGAAAGCCTGGAAGATCCCGAGCGGCTGGTGCTCGATCTGTGATCGGATCGGTCGTGCCGTGAGCAGCCGGCTGGAAAGGTTCGGGTTCGGGCTCAGCCGGACGGTGCGCGGCATGCGGCGGAGTTTCCGGCGCGGCATCGTGATGCTTGGCCTCTCCGCGGCCATCCCATCGCCGGCAATCGCCGCCGACTGGGATCCGGCGACGGCGAGCAGCAATTTCGGCATCTTTGCGCTCTCCGATGCGCAATTGGCGGAGCGCAAGATCACCGTCGCGCCGATCGGCGAGCTGGAACTGCCGACAGGCGAGATCATCGCCTGCGATCCCCTGATCACGACCGACGACTGGCCGGCGCTGGCCCGCAAGGTGAAGCCGGGGCGCTATCCGGTCATGATGTTCGAGGCGCAGGGCCGCGTCGCCGCCGCATTCCTTCGCTTCCGTTCCGGCGTGCCCGTGCGCTGGGAGCTTGCCCTTCTGCCGGGACAGGACGTTTCGACGCTGAACGGCGACGAGATCTTCGGCTATCCAGTCGATGCCGGCCTCGGCTCGTTCATGGACAAGGCCGCGATGGCCTTGATGTCGGGGGCGCAGGACAAGCTCAAGCCGGATCAGAACTATTATGACGATGTGCTGGCGGCGGAGTTCGCGCCCAACCAGGACCGGTTCGTCATGCACCATCCGGACGCCGGCAATCCGGTCAACGTCGCGATGTTCTGGAGCGGCTGGGGCGATGGCTTCTATCCGTCTTTCTGGGGGCTGGACGCGGGCGGCGAGCCGGTGGTCCTGATGACCGATTTCGGCGTGTTGGAAAATGCCGACGGCCGAGAAGGCGACCAGGCCAAGTGATGACGAATGCCGCCGCGCCCATGATCGGATTTGTGGCCGGATCGCTGGCCCTGACGGCGGCGAATTCCGGCGCGCAGGCTGCCTGCCCGATCCAGCTCGCCGTCTATGGCGAGGCGCAGAGCGGCGCCGAGATCGACTTCACCGCGGCCGGCACCTCGGCGACGATGACCAACGCCTTTCGCATGATCCTCGACAACAATGTCGTGCTCGACGGCATCGCGATGTGGACCGAAGGCAGCGCCGCGCGGCCGCATGGCTCGCTGATGTACAAATGCCCGACGGGCGACGTCACCGGCGAGGAGCTTGCCGCCTGCACCGTCTGGGAAGGCGTCATCTACAGCGCCGACGACAAGGGCATGATCGGCCTGCTGCCGGCCGAAGGCGCCGATGCGCCGAAAAGCCTGATCTTTCCCGATCTCGGGCCGTCGCTCGAAATGTCGGCCGCTTATGGCCCCGCCGGCTTCTCCAAAGTGCCGTGGGACATCTTCGTGCTGAAAGGCTGCCAGGAATGAGCGTGGACAGGAAGACACTGCTGGTCACGGGCGGCAGCCGCGGCATCGGCGCGGCCATCTGCCGGCAGGCAAGCGAGGCTGGTTATCGCGTGGCGGTGAATTACGTCTCCAGCCGGTCGGCTGCCGATGCTCTTGTCGCCGAACTCAAAGCCGCTGGCGGCGACGCCTTCGCCGTCAAGGGCGATGTCGGCAACGAGGCCGATGTCATCGCAATCTTCGAAGCCGTGGACCAGGCCTTTGGCCGGCTCGACGCTTTCGTCAACAATGCCGGCATCGTCGACGTCAAGGCGCGGGTCGACGAGATGAGCATGGCGCGGCTGGAGCGCATGATGCGCATCAATGTCGTTGGTTCCTTCCTGTGCGCCCGCGAGGCGGTGAAGCGCATGTCGATGAGGCATGGCGGCAAGGGCGGCGCCATCGTCAACATCTCCTCGGCGGCGGCCAGACTGGGCTCGCCCGGCGAATATGTCGACTACGCCGCCTCGAAAGGCGCGATCGACACCATGACCATCGGGCTCGCGCGGGAAGTCGTGCTCGAAGGTATCCGCGTCAACGCGGTCAGCCCCGGCATCACCGAGACCGAAATCCACGCCTCGGGCGGCCAGCCAGACCGCGTGGCGCGGATGCAGGACGCGCTGCCGATGAAACGCGCGGGAACGGCGGATGAAGTCGCGAGCGCGGTTCTCTATCTTCTGTCGGACGCGGCCTCCTATATAACGGGCACGATCCTCAATGTGAGCGGCGGCCGCTGAAGCAATTCCAGAAAAGTGCGTAGCGGTTTCCCGGTTCGAATTGCGTACAAGGAAACAATCTGGAGTGGTTCCTATCCGGACCGCTCCGGCGCCAGGACAAGGAAAAAGACATGGCTTATGACGTCGTTATCATCGGATCGGGGCCCGGCGGCTATGTCTGCGCCATCAAGGCGGCGCAGCTCGGGCTGAAGACGGCGGTGGTCGAGAAGAACGCCACCTTCGGCGGCACCTGCCTCAACATCGGCTGCATCCCGTCGAAGGCGCTGCTCTACGCCTCCGAGATGTTCGCCGAAGCCGGCCACGCCTTCGATACGCTGGGCGTCGAGATACCGGCGCCGAAGCTCAATCTGAAGAAGATGATGGCGCACAAGGACGCGACGGTCGCCTCCAACGTCAACGGCGTCGCCTTCCTGTTCAAGAAGAACAAGATCGATTCCTTCCGCGGCACCGGCAAGGTGGTCGGGGCCAGCAAGGTTTCGGTGACCGGCGAGGACGGCAAGGTCGAGGAGATCGAGACCAAGAACATCGTGATCGCCACCGGTTCGGACGTCGCCGGCATTGCGGGCGTCAAGGTCGATTTCGACGAGAAGGTGATCGTCTCCTCCACCGGCGCGCTGTCGCTGGCCAAGGTGCCGGCCAGCCTCGTGGTGGTCGGCGGCGGCGTCATCGGGCTGGAGCTCGGCTCGGTCTGGGCAAGACTCGGCGCCAAGGTCACGGTCGTCGAGTTCCTCGACACTATCCTCGGCGGCATGGACGGCGAGGTGTCGAAACAGTTCCAGCGGCTGCTCTCCAAGCAAAGCTTCGAGTTCAAGCTCGGCGCCAAGGTCACAGGCGTGGCCAAGGCCAAGAAGGGCGCGACCGTCACCTTCGAGCCGGTCAAGGGCGGCGCGGCGGAAACCATCGAGGCCGATGTCGTGCTGGTCGCCACCGGGCGGCGCCCCTATGCCGACAGTCTCGGATTGAAGGAAGCCGGCGTCGAGCTCGACGAGCGCGGCCGGGTCAAGACCGACGGGCATCTCAGAACCAATGTGCCTGGCATCTATGCCATCGGCGACGTCATCGCCGGACCGATGCTGGCGCACAAGGCCGAGGATGAAGGTGTGGCAGTCGCCGAGACCATCGCCGGGCAGGCCGGCCATGTGAACTACGACGTCATCCCGAGCGTCGTCTACACCAGCCCGGAGATCGCTTCGGTCGGCAAGACCGAGGAAGAGCTGAAGAAGGCCGGCATCGACTATAAGGTCGGCAAATTCCCGTTCAGCGCCAATGGCCGCGCGCGCGCCATGCTGCACACCGACGGCTTCGTCAAGATCCTGGCCGACAAGACCAGCGACCGCGTGCTCGGCGTCCATATCGTCGGCTTCGGCGCCGGCGAGATGATACACGAAGCGGCGGTGCTGATGGAATTCGGCGGTTCGTCCGAAGATCTCGCCCGCACCTGCCACGCGCATCCGACGATGTCGGAAGCGGTGAAGGAAGCGGCGCTGGCTACCTTCTTCAAGCCGATTCATATCTGATCGCGCTAGAGCGGTTCCTGCTTTGACGGAATCGAGGGGGATTCCGTATCCACGGTTTTTGTGATTCAAAATGCTGGCT
>NZ_VFTH01000027.1:0-69388 GCF_006439375.1 Mesorhizobium sp. B4-1-1 | reverse complement strand
CACCACACTTGCTGGAATGGCCAACGCGTTGCCGCCGCATGCCTGGTTCTGCGTCAGCGCCGTGTTCCATTATCTGGGCCCGGCTTTCGCGGTGCTGCTTTTCGCCCAGGTCGGCGTCCTCGGCATGGCTTGGCTGCGCATCGCCACCGCCGCTGTCATCTTCGCCCCACTGACAAGGCCTTGGCGCGTCTTCGCCCGCGCGGATCGCGCTCAGCGGCTTCTGCTGCTGGCCTTCGGCATCTGCCTGGGGGTGATGAACTGCTCGTTCTATCTGGCGCTCGACCGCCTGCCGATCTCGCTGGTGGCGGCGATCGAATTCGTCGGCACGATCGCGGTCGCGGTGGTCGGCCTGCGCAGCCGGCGCAACTTTGCTGCGCTCGCCGTTGCCGTTGTCGGCGCCTTGCTGCTCATCGACGTGAAATGGTCCAGCGATCCGGTCGGCTTGTTCTGGGCCTTTTTGAATGGTGCCCTCTTCGTCGGCTACATCGTGATCGGTCACCGCGTCGCCAAGGCAGGCATCGGCATCGCCGGCCTCGGCACCGCCATGGCAGTCGCTTTCCTTATCGTGTTGCCCATCGGCTTTCGCGAGGCGCTGCCTGCCTTCTCGTCGCCGCAACTCCTCGTCGCCGCGATCGGCGTCGGCATCTGTTCCTCGGTCATCCCCTACATCTGCGACCAAATCGCCATGGCGCGGCTGCCGCGCGCGAGCTTCGCATTGATGCTTTCGCTCCTGCCGCTCACGGCAACGCTGATCGGCGTCGTCGTCCTGCGCCAGGTGCCCAGCGTCACCGACTGCATCGGCATTGCGCTGGTCATCGCCGGCGTCGCTTTCCACAAACCCGCTTTGGAGTGATCCGGCGACTGCGCCGTCGAGATGCGATGAGATTCAGGTCAGGCCGAGTCGAAAACGGCGGCTTCCGAGAACCGGAGCGGAGCGTACTCAAGTACATGAGCACCGGAAGCGGAGGAAACCATCGTTTGCAGCCCGGCCTTACCTGAATATCAACACACCTCAGGCCAGCTTCTCCTTCAGGAAAGCGATCGTCCGCCCCCAGGCGAGATCGGCGGCCTTCTTGTCGTAGCGCGCGGCCGAGGTGTCGTTGTTGAAGGCGTGATTGGCGCCGTCATAAACATAGACCTTGTATTCGACATGCGCCGCGTCGAGCGCCTTCTTGTAGGCGTCGATGCCGGCATTGGTCCTGCTGTCCAGCCCGGCATAATGCAGAAGCAGGGGCGCCTTGATCTTCGCGGCGTCCTCGGCCTTGGGCTGCATGCCGTAATAGGCGACGCCGGCGCTGAGGTCGGGCGCATGGACGGCAAGCTGGTTCACCGCGCCGCCGCCCCAGCAGAAGCCGACCGCCCCGACCTTGCCATTGGCGTCCTTGAGGCCCTTGAGGTAGGCGATCGTCGCCACGCCGTCGGCCGCTACCTGGGCAGCGTCGAGCTTGGTGAACATGTCACGCGCCTTGTCCTCGTCGGAGGGCGTGCCGCCAAGCGCCGATAGAAAATCCGGCGCCAGGGCGACGAACCCCTCCAGCGCCACCCGCCGGGCGACGTCGCGGATATGCGCGTTGAGACCCCTGTTCTCGTGGATGACGATGACGGTGCCGAGCTTGCCCGACTGATCCGCCGGCTTGACCAGATAGGCTTTCATCTCGCCGCTTGAGCCGGGATAGGTGATGTCCTCGCCCTGAACGCGGCTGTCGTCCTCGGCGACGATCGCGGCCTGGGCGGAATTGGCCGCCAGCATCGGCGCGATCGCGGCCGCCGCGGCGCCCGAGCCCGCCAGCTTGGTCAACTGCTCCATGAAGCGGCGGCGGTCGAGCGTCAGATGCGTGTATTCATCATAGGCATCGATCATCGCCTGAGTGATGACGGGCTGCGTGATGACGGGCTTGGCGACGGGTTCGGTCATGGCTGTCCTCGACGATTGGCGGGTGAACAGCAAGATAGGATCGAGAATTGCACGGTCCAGTCACGCCCGGGTAACGATCCCTTGGGGAGTCGTAGTAGAGCGGCTGCGCCGACAAGCCAGCTTGATTCATCACGTTTTGGTCATTTCCGAAAGTCTTGATGGTGCTGTCACATTAGGACGCGAAGCTGAGCCGCCTCGCCGATACGAATGACGAAAAGGGAAATGCCATGAACGTCCAGGACATCATCAACACCGTTTCCTCGAAGGCCGGCCTCGACGAGCCGACCACCGAGAAGCTTGTCGGCACCATCTTTTCCGTGCTGGAGCACGAGGCGGAAGGCACCAGCGTTTCGTCCTTCTTCGACCAGATCCCCGGCGCCGGTGCGCTGGCGCAGAAATACGACGTGATGGCCGCCGGCGCGGCGGCCAATTCGGGCGGCGGACTTCTATCGTCGCTGCAGGGCGCGCTCGGCGGCGTGCTCGGCGAAAAAGCCGGCGCGCTGATCAACGGCGTCGCCGTGCTGAAGGCGTCCGGCCTCGACATGACGCAGATCCAGCAGGCCGGCGAGACCCTGATCAAGCAGGCCGAGGCCGCCGCCGGCCCGGACCTGACCAACCAGGTGCTGGACCAGGTGCCGAGCCTGAGGGGCCATCTCGGGCTTTGAAGTGTTCCGAACAGGTCTTGGACGGCTCGGCCATTCGAGGGCGGGGCCGATCCGCTTCTGACGACCGAAGGCGTCCCGCTGGCGAAGCCGCTCAGTCCGCCTTGTGGGGAACGAGATAGTTCGTAGTTTTTGTGCCTCGGGTGATTGTTAGGACGGAATATCCAGGTGGCAGCGAATCGGTAAACGTGGCGTCAACCTCCCTGCACTGGCCAATAATTTCGCCGACAGGGGACTTAGCCAAACGATCCGCCAAGGCTGCTCTGCATTTATCGACGGAGTAGATTTGAGGCGCGATTTCGAGCGGCCGACAAGTCCACCCCGGACTGCACGAAAGCAAAACCATTATCGCTGACGCCTCCGGTCCCATTTAGCATTTTCCTGAGCGCTCATCCGACATGACAAAGGACAGTGCGATCAGGTCATCGACGTCGATGCCGCCGCGACCATTGTCCAAAATGTCGGCGACCTTCTGAAATGCGACCATATCATCCACGCTGACGTTGGCCGTCTGCATCCTCTCATGCAGACCCGCCACCTTGGTTTCCAGGGATCTGGAAGTTTCGATCATAGTTTGCCTCCGTTAGTATGTGTGCCGGGCGCCAAGCACGAGAGCCGCAAACAAGACCGGCCCGGCGAGGAAGCTGATTGCCATGACCACAAGCACGGCAACAGCCAATTGCTCTGTCTGCGCGGCAACGGTCGCGAAATCGTCATTTGTCGCAATGAGATCGAGGACACCGAGATCATCCCGGTGGGGAGCACTATTGTCGTTTCCCGGAACTGAGGCCACCGATAGATCAGGGTTGTCTCGGGAAGGCGTCCGTGCCGTAAGACAGGGATTGCGGGCGCTCATACGCATGTCATGGAGCTCCCGACCTACGCCGACTTGCGGTGCCTTTGGAAAAGGGCCAGCTTAGCCGAGTAGCCAAGGCGCAATTTGGTCTTGCAGTCATCGCACCTGAAGATGCTTACCGCCTTGAACCATGAACCGGTTTTGACGATCGGCGAGTGGCAGCTAGGGCACTCGTAACGGATGTTCACGTCTCGCAACTCATTGGAAATCGACACCGTCCACCTCTTGCCCGCCCCTCAATGGATGCCCGCCATCCGGCTGGGTGACGGGCATCCATAAACTGGCGATGAAGGGACTCATGGCCGCCAGTCGGGGACACAATGAGATAGCGGGCTATATGTTTCGTCCTTGGGACCAATGCTTGTGATGTGCGACTTCAGTCGGAACCGATAGCCGACTGGGGACTTGCACCAGGAACGAACCAACCGACCCTCCGTTGACCGACTGCCGGAAGCTCCCGCAACGGCGGTTGAGCACGAAGCAGAGGCTCCAGCGCTGGCGGGTTGCGCGCTGGAGCCGTCTTAAAAGGTTGGAGCGAAAAACGGAAGGCTATCGGCACAGTGTCCTGGAGGCTCGTTGGCTTCTCGCCGTACCCGCGTCGCTTCTCCTGACCGTCCTGCTGGCCGGCTTCTTGCTTCCGTAGCAGACCGGCCTCACCCGCACTTATTTCGGCAGCGTGTAGGCCATCACGTAATCGCCCGGCTTGGTGCCGACCGAGCCGTGGCCGCCGGCGACGATGACGACGACCTGGCGGCCGTCGGCCACCGTATACGTCATCGGCGTCGACTGGCCGCCCGCCGGCAGCCTCGCCTGCCAGAGCTGCCTGCCGGTGGTGAGGTCATAGGCGCGCAGATAATCGTCGACCGCGGCGCCCAGGAACGCCACGCCGCCTCCCGTGATCATCGGCCCGCCGATGCCCGGCACGCCGACCTTCAGCGGCAGGGGCAGCGGCGTCATGTCATAGACGGTGCCGTTGCGGTGCTTGTAGGCGATGTTTCCCGTCTTGAGGTCGACGCCGGCGACATAGCCCCAGGGCGGCGCCTGGCAGGGAATGCCGAGCGGCGACAGGAACGGTCCCATCACCACCGCGTATGGCGCGCCTTCGTTGCGGTTCAGCCCCTGCTCGCTGCCCTTGGTGTTGTCGCCCGGCGCCGGCACGTCCGCGCGCGGAATGAGCTTCGAGGTGAAGGCGAGGTAGGTCGGCATGCCGAACATCACCTGCCGCACCGGATCGACCGCGACGCCGCCCCAGTTGAAGACGCCGAAATTGCCGGGATAGATCAGCGAGCCCTGCAGCGAGGGCGGCGTGTAGCGTCCCTCATAGCGCAGCTTCTTCAACTCGATCCGGCACGCCAGCTGGTCGAACATGGTGATGCCCCACATGTCGGCGCCGGTCAGCGGCTTCGGATTGAATGAAAGGTCGGACGCCGGCTGCGTCGGCGAGGCATGATCGCCCTCGATCGCACCGCCGGGCGCGGGCGCTTCCTTGACCGGAATGATCGGCTCGCCCGTGCGCCGGTCGAGCACGTAGAGATCGCCCTGCTTGGTCGGCCCGACCAGCGCCGGCACCACGCCGTTCGCCGTGGTGATGTCGACCAGCGACGGCTGCGCCGGCACGTCCATGTCCCACAGATCGTGATGCACGGTCTGCCGCACCCATCGCAATTGTCCGGTGTTGAGGTCGAGCGCGGTGATTGAGGACGAGAATTTCTCGACATTGGCGCTGCGGCCCATGCCGAGCTGGTCCGGCGTCTGATTGCCGAGCGGCAGATAGAGCAGCCCGAGCTTCTCGTCGGCGCTCGCGGTGGACCACATGTTGGGCGAGTTGTGCGTGTAGTTCTGCCCGGCCGGCAGTGGCGTCGTCACATCCGGATTGCCGGAATCCCAGTTCCACAGCAGCGCGCCGGTGCCGGCGTCGAAGGCGCGGATGACGCCGGACGGCTCCTCGGTCGAGTAATTGTCGTTGACCGCGCCGCCGACGATGATCTTTCCAGCGACGATCAGCGGCGCCGACGTCGAATAGTAATAGCCCGACTTCGGATAAGGCATTCTGGCCATCAGGTTCAACGTGCCCCCCTCGGCGAAGGACGGACACACCTGTCCGTTCGCCGCGTCGAGCGCGATCAGCCTCGCGTCGGAGGTCGGCAGGTAGATGCGCGCGGCGCAGGGCTGGCCGGCGGCGATCTTGGCGTCGGCATAATAGGACACGCCGCGGCAGGTCTGGTGCTGGCGGTTGTTGTCGAGCTTGATCTTTGGGTCGTATCGCCATTTCTCCTGGCCGCTCGCGGCATCGATGGCGATGGCGAAATTATGCGGCGTGCAGATGTAGAGCGCGTCGCCGATCTTCAGCGGCGTCACCTGATAGGTCGTCTCTCCGATGTCGTCGGTGCCTTTCACGTCGCCGGTGCGGTAGGTCCAGGCCGGCCGCAGCTTGGCGACATTGTCAGGCGTGATCTGGTCGAGCGGCGAATAGCGCTGGCCGAAGGGCGTGCGGCCGTAGAAGTGCCACTCGCCGGCCGGCATGTCGCCGCCGAGATTGGCCGTCGCCGCCACCTTTTCGGTGCCCAGCGTGCCGCCGATATCCCTGGGGTCGGCTGTCATCGAATAACCGGCGACCGCGAGCGAGGCGAGCACGGCCAGGATCAGCGGCGCGCGCCCGTCCGGCCCCCGCAGACCTCGCCTTGCCCATGGCGTCAGCAGCCATAGGGCGATGAGCACGATGACACCGCCGCGCGGACCGAGTTGCCACCAGTCGAAGCCGATTTCCCAGACCGCCCAGCACAAAGTGGCGAGCACGAACAACGCGTAGAGCCAGAGCGACGTCGACCTGCGCCTGAACAGCAGCCAGGCGGTGATCACGAAGATAACGCCGGCGATCAGGTAGTACCAGCTGCCGCCCAGCACCGCGAGCCAGATGCCGCCGCCGCCGAGGATGAGACCGATGAGGAAAAGGACGAGGGAGGTGATGGTGACAGCCAAGACGGTGCTCCTTCGACTGTTGCGCCTTTGCGGCCGCTCTCAGGCGACGGCGAGCCGTCCCTGCCCTGCCGGCAGCTTTCCCTCACCCGCTCCGGCTGTCAAGTTGGGGCCAGACACGCAAAACTAGAACAAAACGTAGACAGTTCTGGTCTTTCGCTGCCGAATCACTACATTCGGGAGCGATGTCGGGCTTTTCCGAAGACATGCCTTTTTTCGATGAACCGAATGCGCGGCCGGCGGCGGCTCCATCCGGCATAGCCGCGCGCGCCATGGCGGCGCGCAGCGGCCAGAACGGCGCGCCCGATTATCTGAAGGGCCTCAACCCGGAGCAGCGCCTCGCCGTCGAGACGACCGAGGGCCCGGTTCTGGTGCTGGCCGGCGCGGGCACCGGCAAGACGCGGGTGCTCACCACCCGCATCGCGCACATCCTTGCCACCGGCAGGGCTTTCCCCTCGCAAATCCTGGCCGTCACCTTCACCAACAAGGCCGCGCGCGAGATGAAGCAGCGCATCGGCCACCTGATCGGCGAAGGCAATGTCGAAGGCATGCCGTGGCTCGGGACCTTCCACTCGATCGGCGTGAAGCTGCTTCGCAGACATGCCGAGCTGGCCGGGCTGAAGTCGGATTTCACCATCCTCGACACCGACGACGTGGTGCGGCTGATCAAGCAATTGATCCAGGCCGAAGGGCTGGACGACAAGCGCTGGCCGGCCAAGACCTTCGCCCAGATGCTCGACAACTGGAAGAACAAGGGTCTCGGGCCCGACGAAATAGCGGAAGGCGATGCGCGCAGCTTCGGCAACGGCAAGGGCCGCCAGTTGTACAAGGCCTATCAGGAACGGCTGCAGACGCTGAATTCCTGCGACTTCGGCGACCTGCTCTATCACCCGATCCGCATCTTCCGCGCCTATCCGGACGTGCTGAAGGAGTACCACCGCAGGTTCAAATACATACTGGTCGACGAGTATCAGGACACCAACACCGCGCAATACATGTGGCTGCGACTCCTGGCACAGCGCCCCAATTCTGGGCGTGGCCCATCGGCCGAAGGCCGCAAGTCCGACCGGGCGTCGGCCGGCCAGGCCGCCCCCGCGGAGGCCAGCGAGCGCCCGGTCGTGAGCGAAAACAAAGTCAACATCTGCTGCGTCGGCGACGACGACCAGTCGATTTATGGCTGGCGCGGCGCGGAGGTCGACAACATCCTGCGCTTCGACAAGGATTTTCCGGGCGCCACCATCATCCGGCTGGAGCGCAACTACCGGTCCACCGCGCATATTCTGGGCGCGGCCTCGCATCTCATCGCCCACAATGAGGGCCGCTTCGGCAAGACCCTGTTCACCGACCGCGACGACCCCGAGGACGACAAGGTGCATGTCCACGCGGCCTGGGACTCGGAGGAAGAGGCGCGCGCCATCGGCGACACCATCGAGACCTACCAGCGGCAAAAGCACAACCTCAACGACATGGCGATCCTGGTGCGCGCCTCCTTCCAGATGCGCGCCTTCGAAGACCGATTCATCACGCTGGGCTTGAACTACCGCGTCATCGGCGGCCCGCGCTTCTACGAGCGCTTGGAAATCCGCGACGCATTGGCCTTCTTCCGCGTCGTCGCCAACGGCGGCGACGACCTCGCCTTCGAGCGCATCGTCAACGTGCCGAAGCGCGGGCTGGGCGAAGCCACCATCCGCCAGATCCACGACACGGCGCGCGCCATGCGCGTCCCCATGCTGGAGGCTGCCGCAACGCTCGCCGAAAGCGACGAGCTGAAGCCGAAGCCGCGTGCGGCGCTGCGCGAGGTCGCAGCCAATTTCGAGCGCTGGCAGAAGGCGCTGGAAACCACCCCGCACACCGAGCTCGCCGAGACCATCCTGGAGGAAAGCGGCTACACCGACATGTGGAAGAACGACCGTTCGGCGGATTCGCCCGGGCGGCTGGAAAACCTCAAGGAGCTGATCCGCTCCATGGAGGACTATGAATCGCTGCGTTCCTTCCTCGAGCATGTCGCGCTGGTGATGGAGGCCGAGCAGGGCGAGTCGCAAGATGCGGTCTCGATCATGACGCTGCATTCTGCCAAGGGCCTCGAATTCGAGACCGTCTTCCTGCCCGGCTGGGAAGAAGGCCTGTTCCCGCATCAGCGCGCGCTGGACGAGGGCGGACGCTCCGGCCTCGAGGAAGAGCGCCGGCTCGCCTATGTCGGCCTGACGCGCGCCAAGAAGAACCTGCATATCTGGTTCGTCTCCAACCGCCAGATTCACGGCCTGTGGCAATCGACGATCGCGTCGCGCTTCGTCGACGAATTGCCCGAAACCCATGTCGATATCGCCGACAGCGGCAACAGCTATGGCGGTTACGGCAATCCCTATGGCGGCGGCGCCTTCGCTTCCGGGCGCGGTGGCGGTCGGCAGAATCCCTACGGCGCCTCGCGCTTCGACAATATCGGCGCCAAGGACCAGGGCAGCTTCTCCAACACCTATGCGACGCCCGGCTGGCAGCGGGCGCAGGCGAACCGCACCGAGGCGACCGACCGCAACTGGGGCACCCGCTCCGGCCACCAGGTGGAACGCATCGGCTATGGCGAGACAGACTCCGGCTACGGCGCCGGCCGCACCTCGGTGAAGGGCCGCACCATCGAGGGCGAGCTGGTCGCCAAATCCGTCGCCGACACGCCGTCCGCCTTCAATGTCGGCGACCGCGTCTTCCACCAGAAATTCGGCAACGGCAACATCGCGGCCATCGACGGCAACAAGCTCACCATCGACTTCGACAAGGCCGGCCAGAAACGCGTGCTGGACGGGTTTGTTACGGGGGTGTGACCTGCCCTCTCACCTGTACCTTGCCTGGTCTTACTTATGGCCGAGCAGCGACAGGATGATGATCAGCCCGTTGAAGAACTGCACGAGGACTCGGGCGAACGTACCGGCGAGCGCCATATCGCCGGCGGTCGCAGTCGTGTCCGCCGAGCGCTCTTCAATGCTGCATGCCCGCATCCCAGCGCTGGAACACCGCTCTGGTCGCTCTCTACGGCCGCCTTACGAACAACGGCAAGGCTCATAGGAAAGCCATCATCGCCTGCGTCAGAAAGCTCCTCATCTTCGCCAACGCCGTCGTCGAACGCCGCACCCCGTGGAGCAAAAGTCCACCCGCAAACCAAACCGCCTGAGCTGATGGTTGCGCTTCTCCCGCAAGGGAAGAAGGAAAGAACCTCCGCCTGTCACGCAACCATCACGTTCACGTCCTAGACCGCTCGACGGCCAGGGCTGGCCGCATCGTCGATGCCGCGCCTTTTTTGAGCCAATGGCTGCTCTGCTCGTCAAGAAGGGGATATCGATGAAACACCTTAACCGAACCGTCGCGCTCGGCGCGGCGCTTGCCCTGTTCACTGCCCTCACCCCGGCGCTCGCCGACGGCGTCGCCTATGTCAACAAGGGGCTGGTCGGCATCGGCCGCATTCCGGCCAGCCAGAAGGACAAGTTCGGCGAGACCTTCGGTTCAGGCTCCGGCATGGCGATCGACACCAAGTCCTGGGCGCGCGACGGCGCCGGCTACAAGGGCTCGCTCTGGCTGCTGCCGGACCGCGGCTACAATGTCGTCGGCACCACCAATTATCGCCCGCGCCTCAACACCATCTCGATCGAGCTGGCCCCGACCGCCCCCGACGTGGCGCCCGCCGCCGGACAGGAACAGACCGGCGTCAAGGCGACGCTCGCCGACACGATGCTTCTGACCGACGACAAGGGCGCAGACGCCACCGGCCTCGATCCGTTGAACGGTGTGCGCGAAGCCGCCGGCGGCATGCCGATCCTGCCGCAGGCCGACAACGGCAAGCTGGCGTTGGATAACGAGGCGATCGTGCGGCTGCCTGACGGCACGATGTTCATCTCCGACGAATATGGTCCCAACATCTACCGCTTCTCGGCCGACGGTCATCTGATGTCGGCGACGCAGCCGCCCGCGGCGCTGGTGCCGACGCGCCACGGCAAGCCGAACTTCGCTTCCGACAATCCCGGCCCGGGCGCCGCCGAGCCCGATCCGAAGGACCCGGAGACCGGCCGCCAGAACAACCAGGGCCTCGAAGGCATGTCGATGACGCCCGACGGCAAGTTCCTGATCGCCGTGCTGCAGTCGGCGGCGCGCCAGGACGGCGGCGATTCCGGCTCGACCCGCCAGAACACCCGCGCGCTGGTCTATGATGCTTCCGACCTCGCCCAGCTCAAGCTGGCGCACGAATATGTCGTGCCGCTGCCGGTGTTCAAGGATGCCAAAGGCAAGACCAAGGTGGCCGCGCAGAGCGAGATCGTCGCGCTCTCCGACAAGAGCTTCCTGATGCTGGCGCGCGACTCAGGCAACGGCCAGGGTCTCAAGGGCGACGAGTCGCTCTATCGCAAGATCGAGATCGTCGACCTTTCCGCCGCCACCGATATCGCCAACGGTCCGTTCGACGCGGCCGACAAGCCGGTCGCGCCGAAGGGCGTGCTCGACCCGTCGGTGGCGCCGGCCAAGCTCACCTCGTTCATCGACATCAACGACAAGGGCGAGCTCGGCCGCTTCGGCCTGCACAATGGCGCGCCGAACGACAAGGACAACCTTTCTGAGAAGTGGGAGGCGATGTCGCTGGTCTCCGTGCTCGATCCGAAGCTGCCCGACGACTATTTCCTGTTCGTCGCCAACGACAACGACTTCCTCACCCAGGACGGCTTCCAGGTCGGCGCTTCGTACAAGGCCGAGGATGGAGCCGACGTCGACACTACCTTCCTCGTCTATCAGGTGACGCTCCCCGGCCTGTCTGGGAACACTGTCGCCGGCCAGTAACCGGCGACGGGCGATTGCCTGTCATCCCGCTGATCCTGAAAAGGATGCACGACCATCAGGCCTGCGATACCATCGCGGGCCTGATTCATTTTCGGTGCTGCCATGGATGACAAGAAGCCCACCCGCCGGCGGACCGGCGACCTGACCAGCGGCCCCATTCCGCGCACGCTGCTTCTGTTCGCCCTGCCGGTGCTGGGCTCCAACGTGCTGCAGTCGCTGAACGGCTCGATCAATGCCGTCTGGGTGGGCCGTTTCCTCGGCGAGGCGGCGCTGACGGCGACCTCCAACGCCAATCTGGTGCTCTTCCTCATCCTCGGCACCGTTTTCGGCATCGGCATGGCCGCGACCATCTTGGTGGCGCAGGCGGTCGGCGCCCGCGATCTGCCGGAAGCCAGGCGCATCGTCGGCACCAGCGCCACCTTCTTCTTCCTGGTTTCGGCGGTGTTCGCGGTCTGCGGCTGGATCTGGGTCGACGCCATCCTCACCGGGCTCGGCACGCCGGCGGATGCCTTGCCGCTGGCGCGCGCCTACCTGCGCATCATCTTCGTTGCCGTGCCGATGATGAACCTTTTGTCCTTCGTCATGACCGTGCTGCGCGGCGCCGGCGATTCGCGCACGCCGTTTGTCTTCATGGCGCTGGCGGTCGTCCTCGACGTCGTGCTCAATCCCCTGCTGATCCGCGGTATCGGCCCCTTTCCGGAGCTCGGCATCGCCGGCTCGGCGACTTCGACGCTCATAGGCCAGACGGTCAGCGTGATCGCCATCCTGATCGTGCTTTATGCCCGCAAACACCCGCTGCGGCTCGCGGGCGCTGATCTCGCCTTGCTCAAGCCCGACCCGGCCCTGCTGCGCATCGTCGTCTTCAAGGGCATCCCGATGGGCCTGCAGATGATCGTCATCTCGGCCGCGGCATTGACCGTGATGGGCATCGTCAATTCCTATGGCTCGCAGGTCGCCGCCGCCTACGGCATCGCAGCCCAACTCTGGACCTATATCCAGATGCCGGCTCTGGCGATCGGCGCCGCCGTCTCCTCGATGGCGGCGCAGAATGTCGGCGCCGGTCGCTGGGACCGCATCGGCAAGGTCGCGGCGTCCGGCGTCGGCTTCAACCTGGTGCTGACCGGCGCGCTGGTGGCGCTGCTCTTCGTCTTCGACCGAGCGGTGCTCAGCCTGTTCCTCAGCAACGACAGCGCCGCGATCGACATCGCCGCCCACATCAACAGGATAGCGTCCTGGTCGTTCATCCTGTTCGGCATCACGATCGTGCTGTTCGCCACGGTGCGCGCCACCGGCGCCGTCATGCCGCCGCTTATCATCCTGATCATCTCGGTGTTGATCATTCGCACCGGCTTTGCCTATTCCATGCGCAGCGTCATCGGCCAGGAGGCGCTGTGGTGGAGCTTTCCGGCGGGCTCGATCGCTTCGCTGGTGCTGGCCGCCGCCTATTATCGCTTCGGCCGCTGGCGCACGATGCACATGATCGAGGATCGGCCGGCGGCGGGCGAGCCGCCCGACACCGGCCTTGGCATGCCGCGCCAACGCGCGCAGCTCCTGCCGGAGACCGAATAGCCAAGACCTACCGTGCGTATCTGACGCCAAAGCCGAGCGCGACCAGCGAGAAGACGATGATCATGCCGGCAAAGGCCAGGCTTGCCACGGTGGCGCTCGCCAAGCTGGACAGGATACCGATGCCGATCACCGGCAGCGCGTTGCCGCAGAAGCAACAGATGAAGAAGGCCGACACCACCTCGGCGCGGCGGTCGGCCGGCGCGATCTGGTTGACCACTTGCAGGCCGCCGCGATAGCCAAGCGCCGCCGCCACGCCGCAGACCGCCGTCGCGGCGATCATGAGCGCCATCGAGGCGTAGACCTGCGCCGCCACGATCAGCGCCACGGCGGGGATCATCAGCGCCAGCGCCGCGAGCATGGTGGAGCGGCTGGAGAACCAGGCGGTGCCGACGATGGTGATGGCCGCCACGCTCGACAGCTCGAAGAAAAGCCCGCCGGCTTCGGCATGATTGGTCACGTGCAGCTGCTGCGCGAGAATGCTCGGCGCCAGCGCGGCGTAGAAGCCGACCAGCGCCATGGCGCCGAAACCGGTCACCGCCGGCGCCACGAACTGCGCGCGGATACCGTCAGGCACCGAAAGCCGCGGCCGCAGCGGGACGTCGGAGAACCGTCTAGGCCTAGAGACGGTTTCCCGCGTGCGCCAGATCAGCAGGGTGACGAGCCCAAGCAGGACGAGATAGACGGCAAATGTCAGCCTGAGCGGCCATGGCGCGTATTGGGCGAGCACCCCCGCCACGAGCGCGCCGGCCCCGAGGCCGACAAAGTTGGTGCTGGTGGCGATGACGGCGGCGCGCGACTTGTCCTTGCCTTCGATCAGTTCGGCCAGCCAGGCGGTACCGGCGCCTGCGCCGACGCCGATGCCGAGCCCGCTCAGGACGCGGGCGATGTCGAGCCAGGCGAGGTCTCCGGCGAAGAGGAAGGACAACGCGCTGACCACCGCAACAGCCATCGCGGCAAGCGCGGCGGGGCGGCGGCCGACGGCATCCGAGAGACGGCCGAAAAACAGCAGCGCCGCCAGATTGCCGACCACATAGACGGCATAGACCAGCGTCAGCGTGATCTGCGAAAAGCCGAATTCCTGCTTGTAGATCACGTAGAGCGGGGTCAGCGCGGTGCTGCCGGCAAAGAGCGCGGCGATCATGGCGGCGACGGCGGCCTTTGCGGCGGCCCCGTCAAGCTCATTCTCACGCGTCATGGTTTGAGCGTCGCTGGCCATCGGCACCTCCGGCGTGCAAGCCCAACGCCTATGTAATGGCGCTGTTCCAGCCACCGACCCCCCTCCTGACAATCCTGACAGGATGGTCTTGCGAGGAATCCTCGCGTAGCTTTGTCAGCCCACAGGGAGGAACCATGGGCCAGGGACGGGTCGAGGCATTTACCGATGGCGTCGTCGCCATCATCATCACCATCATGGTGCTGGACCTGAAGGTGCCGCACGGCGAGGATTTTTCAACACTTCTGCCGCAGTGGCCGATCTTCTTCTGCTACGTGCTCTCCTTCATCAATGTCGGCATCTACTGGAACAACCTGCACAACATGTTCCACACCGTGCAGCGCGTCGACGGACGCGTGCTATGGGCCAATCTCAACCTTCTGTTCTGGCTGTCGCTGATCCCGGTGACCACGGCGTTCATGGGAGAGAACCATTTCGCGCCTGCGCCGGTCGCCGTTTATGGCATCGACCTCGCGCTCTGTGCCGTCGCCTACGCCATCCTGATCATCAAGCTTCGCCATCTGCATGGCGCCGACACGACCTTCGCCAAGGCCGTCGGCCACGACAAAAAGGGCAAGATCTCGCTGGCGCTCTACATCGCCGCCGTCCTGCTCAGCTTCCTCAACCAGTGGATCAGCGTGGCGATCTATGTGCTGGTGGCGACTATCTGGTTTGTGCCGGACAAGCGCTTCGAACGGTTGGTGGAGAAATAACGCCTATTTCCGCATCACTTTCAGCTTTTCCGCCACAGAGGCGGCAAGATCGGCATAGCGTTCCTCCAGCCGTTCGGCTGCCTTGATGATCGGAAAGTCATGGCCGAACTTCTCCAGCGCCAGCCGCAGCTTCTCGGCGAAATCCGCCTGCTGCTCCAGAGCCGCGAACAGCGTCTTCACCTGCGCCTCGCTGATGTCGGGATTGGCGAGCATCTTCGGCACCTCGCGGCTCATCTGGTCGCCGTTGACGGTTTGCTCCTTCAGAATTCCGATCCAGTCGGTCAAATACCGAACTCCTTTTTGGCACACCATGCGCGGCGAGCGCCGCCATGGTCAACCCGTTGCGGCCGTTGCCGTCAACCCGTTGCGGCCGTCGCCGTCAACCCGTTGCGGCTGTTGCCGTCAACCCGTTGCGGTCGTTGCGGTCCCATGCGGGACGAACCGGTCTTGCCTCGGCGACGTCCGGCGTTAAGTTCGGTCCGACCCTCATAAGGATGGAAACCATGACCAGCGACGCCCAGATCCAGATCGCCCTGCCTGCTTTCGCTTCCGGCAACGTCGCCGTCATCACCGGCAGCGCCAGCGGCATCGGCCTTGCCGCCGCAAAACGGTTCGCGGCGATGGGCATGAAGGTGGTGCTGGCCGATATCGGCGGCGTGCGCCTCGACCAGGCAAGAGAGGCGGTCGCGGCGATCTCCGGCGACGACGCCGTGCTCCCAATCCCCACCGACGTCTCCAGGGCGGAGGAGGTAGACCGGTTGGCGGATCTCGCCAACGGCGCCTTCGGCGCGGTGTCGGTGCTGATGAACAATGCCGGCGTAGGCAACAATCCGGGCAAGCCCTGGGAGAACCGCGACGCCTGGAAGCGGCTGCTCGACATCAATTTCTGGGGCGTCGTGCATGGCGTCGAGGCCTTTGCGCCGCGCATGCTCGCGGCCGGCAAGCCGGGCCTGATCATCAACACCGGGTCCAAGCAGGGCATCACCACGCCGCCCGGCAACCTCGCCTACAACGTCTCCAAGGCCGGCGTGAAGACGTTTACCGAAGGGCTGGCGCACGCATTGCGCAACGAACCCGGAGCAAAGGTTTCCGCCCACTTGCTCATCCCCGGTTTCACCTTCACCGGCCTGACGGAGGGAGCGACTGAAAAACCCGCCGGCGCCTGGACGGGCGAGCAGGTGATCGACTTCATGCTGGCATCGCTGGTGGACGACGATTTCTACATCCTGTGTCCCGACAACGATGTCGCGCGGCCGACGGATGAAAAGCGCATGGCCTGGGCGATCGGCGACATCATCGAGAACCGCCCAGCCCTGTCGCGCTGGCATCCCGATCACAAGGACGCGTTCGCGGCCTTCATGAACCGCTGACAGTTCTGTCATGCCGCAGTTTTCTTCTTGGGGCCGCTCTTCCCCCCAACGGCTTTCTTTGCGGCCGCCTGAGCGACCTTGCGATTGTCCCTGGACCCGGTCTTCCCGGCCACGGTTCTGTCGGCGGCGGTTTCGACGATCTTGCGGTCATGCCGTTTTGCTGCCGCCTCGCATTTCGCGCGGATTTCCTCGACCTCGGATTCCGTCAAGTGCTCGATGCCGATGAAATGATTGTGGGCGCGGCCGACCCTGATCAGCTCGTCGAGCTTGGCCTGGATTGCCGCGCCGTCGCGGTTCTGCGTGTTCTGGATCAGGAACACCATCAGGAAGGTGATGATGGTGGTGCCGGTGTTGATGACGAGTTGCCAGGTGTCCGAGAAGCCGAAGAGCGGTCCGCTCAACGCCCATGCAACCACGATCAGCACGCAGACGGCGAAGGTAGACGGCAGGCCCGCCAGATGCGCCACCCGGTTGGCTATCCGCGTAAAAACTTTCTCGATCATGCAAGTCCCTCGAACCGTAGCTGCGCAGGCATTTGCGAAGAAACAAGCTGCCGCCGCTCCGGTTCCCAGGGACCGGATTTTCCTGTCCGCACGCGGCTGCAATCGACCACACGCAGAAAGCGCAGGCGCGTGAAAAAACACCTTATCCGTTTGTTTGCAATAGTGCCGGTGCAGGCCAGAAAGCCTGTTCCTTCCGCTTCACGGCGGTTTACCTCCAAGCCCCTTCCGCTGCGCCACCCCCGCATGGCGGAAGGGGCGCTCACGATCAGAGCGCGGTGCATGACCATCGAAACGCCCCGTCCTGTCACGCGTCACCTCTCCTCCAGACTGTTTGGCAGCGCCGCGTACCTCGGCTTTCTGCTGGTCTGCGCTCCGGCAGAAGCCGATCCCGCGACCGATCCGACGATCACCGGCAGCATAGAACAGCACTGGACCACCAACGCGCTGGACAGCGATCGCGCCGTCGCCGACTGGTACACGCTGCTGCGTGGCTCGATCGACCGGCAATGGGGCGATGCCGACGCCAATGCCAGGGTCCATGCCGATTTCGAGGCATCGCGCTACAACAGGGTCTCGATCGAGGACGACCGCTCGCTCGCGCTGTCGGCGCAAGCTTTCCGGCGCCTGGAGACAGGGCTCGAGCTGCGCGGAACGCTCGATTATCGCGTGCAGAGCACCGGCGACGATCTCGAGATCGGCCCGTTCATTATAGGCACGCGTGAGCTGAAGCAGATCCTCAGCGTTCAAGGGCAGATTGGCATCGATCTCGGCAATGCGACTTCGCTCACCATCGAGGCCACGGAAACCATCGAGAAGGTCGGCGACACCCATTTCCAGGACGATCTCATTTCGCCCACCAAGCTTCACGCCGACCGCATCCTTTCCCAGATGGCGGCAAGATTGACGCGAACCGTCGGCGAATACGCGTTCGGCGGCTCGACATCGGCGTTGCTGGCTTCAGTCGAACGTGTCGGCTTCCCGCCGCTCCAGCTTTCCTTTTTCCAGTACACCGCGCAGGCCGAGGCGGCTTTCAAGGGCAAGGACGGCTCGAGTTTCGGCCTGGCGCTCGGCGTGCAGTATCTGCGCGGCGCGGACGGGATCTACCAGCGCGTCCTGCCGGCCTGGCAGGCAAATTTCGTCCAACCGCTGCCGAAGGGATTCGAGCTGCGCGGCACCTGCTTCGCCCGCTACGAAACATCCGACACCGACGACCCGCTCGCCTCATGGCTGCGCCGTGCCGAACTCGAGCTCGGCTTGAAGCTGCGCGAAAATGTTGCCGTCGGCACCGGGATCTTTGCTCAGCTCAAGGACAATCTGCTGCTCGAAAATGTCGAGCGCAGCAAGGGCGTCTATGCCGAAGCGACCTGGGGCGCCACCAAGTCGCTGAACATCGTGTTCCGTGTCGATTACTCGCAGAAAGTAAAGACCATTCTCGACGAGCATGAAAACACGGTCGACGCCTTCGTCGGCGTGCGTACCAATATTTGATTCGTCCAACGCAAATTCCAGGGCGCAAAACCGCACATAGTTCTACTGGCCACATAGTCCTGCCGGATTGTCGTGAAAACGACAGACAGGAGGACGTGCGAGCCCCTCCTGTCTGGTGCGGATGCTAGCGATCCGCGCTTCTGCTCAGTGCTTCTTCAGCGAGTAGTTGTTGCTGCCGACATTGACACCGATCCCGCTGAGGATACCGGAAACGACATTGGTCTTGTTGCCGTTCAGAATGCCCGAAACGACGTTGCCGTTGAGGATGTTGTTGTCGTTGAGCGCACCATTCAACGCGCCGAGATTGACGTTCGGCGACACGTTGATAAGGCTGCCCGAGCTACCACCCCAGCCACCGGCATAGGCGCCGGCGGACGAGAAGGAAACAACTACAGCTGCGGTGAGTGCAAATACGAACTTCTTCATGACTACTCTCCTTTGTTGCTTTCGGTGTTTCCTTCAACTTCACCCCGATATTACCTCCGAATTGACTTGTACATTTTGCGGAAATGCTTGCAACCGCAGAGTGGTAACTCCAATATATACACTTCGTTTTCCAATTTTTAACGCTAATCTTTTACGTTAAAAACCTTGGTTACGGACAATGGTAAATAGATCGGGGAGAGATGGATCAGAGGGTATTGTCTTCCCAGCGATCGAGAAAGGCTTCGATCGGCATGACTTGCATGTCGGGAATTGCGCTCGCCAGTTTCTCGGGCGCCCAGTCCCACCAGGCGAGGACTTCGACACGCGCCGCGACTGTCGCGGAAAACCGCCGGCGCAGCGGCTTTGCCGGAACCCCGGCGACGATCGTATAGGGCGCGACGTCATGCGTCACAACGGCATTGGCGCCGATGACGGCGCCGTTGCCGATCGCGACGCCCGGCATGACGACCGCGCCATGGCCGATCCAGACATCGTGGCCGACACTGACCGATTTTGCCTGTCGGCGCGCACGAAATTCGGCGTCGACGCCCAGCCAGCGGAAATACTCGTTCGGCCGGTAGCTGACCTTGTGCTGCGTCAGCCGCTCGATCGGATGCTCGAGCGCGTTGATACGGCTGTTGGCGGCGATCGAGCAGAACTTGCCGATCGTCGTGTAGATCGCCTCGGAATGGCGTTCGAAATAGGAAAAGTCGCCGACCGTCACCTCGCGCAGGATCACCCGCTCGCCGATCGAGGCATAGCGACCGAGCTTGCACGCCTTCAGCTCCGCGGTCGGGTGGACGCGCGGCTCGGGGTCCTTGAGGACGAGGTTTTCAGGACGATCCATCGTGGGGCTTTACGCTCGCGGGGACCGCCCCGCAAGCGTGACCTGTTCCCCGGCAAGCCTGTCGGAGCCTATTGCGGCTTGCCCTTCGTCCACACCACGTTCTGGCCGTAAAGCGGCACGGTCGTCACCGACATCTTCGCCGAGCCGTTCTGCACCTGGCGCGAATGCGACAGATAGATCAGCGTCTCGTTCTTCTTGTCGTAGATGCGGTTCACCACCTGCTTCTTCCAGATCAGGCTGAGGCCCTGCTTGAACACCTCCTCGCCGCCCTCGCCCATGTCGATGTCGCCGATGGTGATCGGCCCGGTCTGGCGGCAGGAGATCGAGGAATCGGAGGGATCCTCGAACCAGTTGCCCTTATGCAGCCGGTCGATGATGCTGCGGTCGAAATAGGCGACATGGCAGGTGACGCCGTCGACCTTCGGGTCCTTGATGGCGTCGACCATGATGTCGTTGCCGACCCAGTCGACGCCCACTTTGCCCACTTCGTCAGCCATGGCCGCGCCGGCGCTCAGGGCAAGACATGCGGCGAACAAGCCAATCAGTTTTCGCAAGGAAGCCTCCACGGTTCACGTTTGCCGGTGTCAGGTGGGACAGGATCGTGGCGTTTGCAAGCCGCCCCGATGACTCACAACGAGGCTAAGCCTGCCGGAAGGCCAGCATCTGCCGCAACACATTCGACTTCAGCACAAAGTGCTGGACGAGCGCGCCGGCGATGTGGAGCAGCACCAGATAGAGCAGCACATTCTTGCCGACGACATGGCACCAGGCCCGCGCCGGGCACCTGCAGGAACCATGCCGCGGCGCCGGAAAGCGGCACGATGAAGATGAGCGCGTAGATCGCCAGATGGGTGATCTTGGCGAGCAACCGCAGCGCCGGATGCTCCATGCCCGACACCGGCGGGACGCCACGCGCTGCCCGCAACCACAGCCGCCAGGCCGCAAGGACCAGCACAGCAAGGCCGAGCACGATATGCATATAGGCCAGCGGCCAGTCGCCGGCGGCGGCTTCCTGGCCGCGGCGCAGCGCGCGCCACACATGCTCCATGCCGTCATGGGCGACGAACTGGACCAGGATGAGCGCCGCGACGCTCCAATGCAGCCACATCTGGGTCTTCGAATAGGACGATATCGGCGCACGGGCCATCGATTGCTCCATCACCAAACTCCTATGGGAGATAGTTGGAAGGCAAAGCCGTTCAAATTAAGGATCGGCAAGGCTTCGCGCCGCGACCGGCATGCCCGGCCGCTTGCGGCAACGCGACATCTTTGCGCGCCCGGCGTGGACCCGCTAAGACTGTCGCCAAACTTGGCTTCCTGCCAAGGCAATGGCGACGGACATTCACTGATGATGCGTTCAATCCTGGTCGGCATTCTCGTCCTGATGGCGGCGGGTATCGGCTGGCTGACATTCGACTGGTACCGGGGCCATTATGGCGGCGAGCCCTTTGGCGCGCCCTTCACGCTGGTCGACCAGAAAGGCGAGCCGATCACCGAGGCCGCCTTCAGGGGCCATCCGAGCGTCGTCTTCTTCGGCTTCACCCATTGCCCGGAAGTCTGCCCGACGACCCTGTTCGAGCTGGCCGGCTGGCTGAAGACGATGGGCGACGGCGGCAAGAACCTCAACGCCTATTTCGTCACCGTCGATCCGGAGCGCGACATGCCGGAGACGATGAACACCTATGTCAGCAACTTCTCCGACCGCATCACCGGCATCACCGGCGATCCGGACAAGGTGCATGCCATGGCCAAGGCTTTCGGTATCTACTGGAAGAAGGTCGATACCGGCGACGGCGACTACACGATGGACCATACGGCTTCGGTGCTGCTGCTCAATGCCAAGGGCGATTTCGCCGGCACCATCGCCTATGGCGAGAACGCCGACACCGCTGTCGCCAAGCTGAAGCGGCTGGCTGCCGGTGGGCAAACATGATGGGCCAGACCCGGCTCCATCTCACAGCCAACAAGGTCGAGGCCGACCGCATCTTCGCGGCGCTGGACGCCGCCTTCGAGGATGACGGCCTGCCGATCGCCGTGCGGGAACTCGACGAGGAAAAAGACATCCACGAAGTGTCGCTCTATGCCGATGGCGACGTCGATCCGGTCGAAGCGCGGGTCAAGGATCTCCTCGCCGGTCTCGGCCTGCCGAAGCCCGTCGAGCGCGAGGTCCTTCCCGACGTGGACTGGGTGTCGCGCTCGCTGGAAGGCTTGAAGCCGGTGCGCGCCGGCCGCTTCCTGGTCCACGGCTCGCACGACCGCGCCAAGCGCCACGCCGGCGACCTCGCCATCGAGATCGAAGCCGGCCTTGCCTTCGGCACCGGCCACCACGGCACGACCGCCGGCTGCCTCGAAATGCTGGAGGACGTGGTGCTGCGCGAGCGGCCGCGCAACGCGCTCGACCTCGGCACCGGCAGCGCGGTGCTCGCCATCGCGCTCGCCAAGCTCGCGCATGTCCCGGTGCTGGCGACCGACATCGATCCGGTCGCCGTCCGGGTCGCCGCGGCCAATGCCCGCCTCAACCATGTCAAGGCGCTGGTCGAGACGGTCACGGCGCCCGGCTTCCACAATCCGATCTTCGCCAGGCGCGCGCCTTTCGACCTGATCGTCGCCAACATCCTGGCCCGACCGCTGATGCGGCTGGCGCCGGAGATGGCCAAGCATATCAGGCTCGGCGGTTCGCTGGTGCTCTCCGGCATCCTCGACCGGCAGCGCGACGCGGTGATCTCGGCCTATGTCGGCCAGAGCTTTCGGCACGTCCGCACGCTGCATCGCGAGGGCTGGGTGACCATCCATCTCAAGCGTTGAGACCGGCAAGATCCGTCCGATCTGGCCCTGCCGAAATCGATTCCGGTTTCCAGGGCCATGCGCTACGGTCGCGATAAGCCATTTCGAGGGAGATGCCCACAATGTTCCAGACCTTTGATTCCGCTGGCGATCCGGCCGTCGGCAAGCCGCGCGTGGCGCTGCTGCGGCAATGGCTGGCCGAGAACGGCCTCGACGGCTTCACGGTCCCCCGCGCCGACGAGCATCAGGGCGAATATGTCGCCGACCGCTCGGCGCGGCTGAAATGGCTGACCGGCTTTTCCGGTTCGGCCGGTGTCGCCATAATCCTGCGCGACCGCGCCTTCATCTTCGTCGACGGCCGCTACACGCTGCAGGTGCGCAACGAGGTCGACCTTTCGATCTTCACCATCGAAAGCCTCATCGACAATCCGCCGGCCGCCTGGATCAAGGACAATCTCGGCAAGGGCGCGAGGCTCGGCTTCGACCCCTGGCTGCACACGATCGGCGAGATCAAGGCGCTCAGGGCATCGGCCGAGCAGTCCGGCGCTATTCTGGTGCCGCTCGACAAGAATCCCATCGACATCATCTGGAAGGACCAGCCGGAGCCGCCGCGCGCACCTGTCGAGATCCATCCGCAAAATCTCGCCGGCGAACTCGCCAAGGACAAGCTGGCTCGGCTGGCGGGCGCGATCGAGAAAGACGACGCCACCCATGCGGTGCTGACGGATCCCTCTTCGATAGCCTGGGCCTTCAACATCCGTGGCGGCGACGTGCCGCATACGCCGCTGGCACTCGGCTTCGCCATCCTGGCCGCCGACGGCAAGCATCAGATCTTCATGGACCAGCGTAAATTCCCACGTCAGGTCGCGGCCTACCTCACGCAGTTGGCTGAGCTGCACGATCCAGGCGAATTCGAAGCCGCGATCATCGAGCTCGCCAAGGGCGGCGCGAAAATCGCGCTCGATCCCGTGCTGGCGGCGGACAAGCTGAGGATGCTGGTCGAGGACAATGGCGGCACCGTCGTGCTGGCCGCCGACCCGGCGCGCATACCGCGTGCCACCAAGAACCAAGCCGAGATCGCCGGCAGCCGCGCCGCGCATCGCCGCGACGGCGCCGCGGTCGCCAAGCTGCTTTGCTGGCTGGATCGCCAGAAGCCCGGCTCGCTGGACGAGATCGCCGTCGTCACCAAGCTTGAGGAAGTGCGCCGCCAGACCGGCGAGGAAACGCAGATGCCGCTGCGCGACGTCTCCTTCGACACGATTTCCGGCGCCGGCCCGAACGGCGCGATCATGCACTACCGCGTCTCGCGCGCCACCAGCCGCAAGCTTGAAAGCGGCGAGCTGTTCCTGCTCGATTCCGGCGGCCAGTATCAGGACGGCACCACCGACATCACCCGCACCGTGCCGATCGGCCAGCCGACCGAGGAGATGCGAGAACGCTTCACCCTCGTGCTGAAGGGCATGATTGGCATCTCGACACTGCGTTTCCCCGCCGGCACCCGCGGCTCTGAAATCGACGCCGTCGCGCGCATGGCGCTGTGGACGCATGGCTGCGACTTCGCCCATGGCACCGGCCACGGCGTCGGCTCCTACCTTGCAGTGCATGAAGGGCCGCAGCGCATCGCCCGCACCGGCTCGGAAAAACTGCTCGCCGGCATGATGCTGTCCAACGAGCCGGGCTATTACAAGGAAGGCGCCTACGGCATCCGCATCGAGAACCTGATCCTGGTGACGCCTGCCGAGCAGATCGAAGGCGGCGACATCGCCATGCACGGCTTCGAGACGCTGACCCTGGCGCCGATCGACAAGCGGCTCATCCGCAGCGACCTGCTGCACCGCGACGAGTTGCAATGGCTCGACCGCTATCACGCCCGGGTTCTGGCCGAGATCGGCCCGATGGTCGACGGCGAAACGCTGGCCTGGCTGGAAAAAGCCACCGCGCCGCTGCCGCACGACGCGAAGATCTGAGAACAGCCTCTTTCTCCCCGTTCACGGGGAAAAATGCCCGGTTCGCCCTCCGTAGCTGCAGCGCAGCTGCTGCTGAGGACGGGCAGGGCAATGAGGGCGGCGCCAGCTATGCAGGATGGAAGCTAACCCATAAACTGGCGCGCGATTATCAACACCGCCGCGCCCGCCAAAAACATCGCCATCAGCCCGCCGCGCAGCGATACCAGCACGGTGACGATCAGCGCCGCCCATTCGGCCGGTCCGGCATGCAGCAGTTCCGGCGCGACGAGCGTCGTCAGCACCGCCGCCGGCACGGCGTTGAGCCCGGCCTCGACGCGCGGATGGATGGTCTCGAAGCGCGAGATGACGAGATGGCCGCCGACACGCGTGAGATAGGTGGCGACGGCGCCTGCGAGGATGATCCAGAAGGTCGTGCTCATGGCCGCTTGCCCACGCCGCTATGGTGTGGCGGCAGGATCACCGCCAGAAGGACGCCGGCGACCGCGCCGATCGAGACATGCCAGGGCGAGCCGACGGTTCTGTAGGCGATGATCGAGGCGACGGCGCTGGCGGCGATGACGGGCGCCCAAAGCGGCCGCTTGCGGAAGCCGAGCACCAGGCCGAGGAAATAGATCGGCAACAGGAAATCGATGCCCAGCGCCTGCGTATCCGGGATCATCTTGCCGAACACAGCACCCAAGCCGCTTTCGATCACCCAGAACACGTAGACCGGCAGGCCGAGACCCAGATACCAGACGAAACCGACGGGACGGCCGGACTCGGCCCTTGCTTCGGCGATGGCATATTGCGGATCGGTCAGGATGAAGTAGCCGAGCGCCTGCTGCAGCACGGGCCAATGCGCGATACGCCTGCCGATGCCGGCCGAATAGAGCACATGGCGGAAATTCACCGCGAAGATCGAGAGCACGATCAGCCAGGGCGCGACGTGCTGGCCGAACAGCTCGATGCCGACCATCTGGCTGGCGCCGCCATAGATCGTGGCGCTCATCAAAAAAGCTTCGAGCACGGAGAAACCATTATCGACGGCGATCGCGCCGAACAGGATCGCGAACGGCGCCGAGGCGACGACGACCGGCATCGACAATCGCACGCCGTCCCAGAAATCGCCGCCAGTCCTGCCCCTGGAGATTGCTTCCGCCGCCATCAGCCGCTCCTTAAGCATGTCGCCCAGAAGTGCGCAGCGGTTCTGGGACAACGTCATGCATCAACCAAAGACTTGAAGCGCGTCGCCTGAATCCGCTCGATGAGACGCGCCTTACGAGCGGCCTCATTTAGGGAGCGTCGCCTTGCTTGTCACACCAATTCGCTTGACCCGGCGATCAGCGGAACTGATCGCCGGGTTGCCAATCGCCGGAAATTCCTGAGCGTTCAGCTGACGAAATAGCGCTGCCATTCGAAGTCGGTGATGTGCGAGGCCTGCCAGGCATCGAACGCCGCCTGCTCGGCGCGGCGGCTCTCGGCGTAATTGTCGCGGAACGCCTCGCCGAAAGCTTCGGCGCAGAAGTCGGATGCGGCGAAGGCTTCGATAGAAGCGTTAAGCGTGCGCGGCAGTTTCGGCTTGTCGAGATTGGCCAGATTGGATGTCACCGGCGCCTCAAGCGGCAGGTCCTTTTCGATGCCTTCGCAGCCCGCCGCCAGGATCGCGGCGATCGACAGGTAAGGATTGACGTCGGCGCCCGGCGCGCGGTGCTCGAGCCGGCAGGCTGCGTCGTTCGGCGTGGTGATGGCGCGGATCGGCGCGGTACGGTTTTCGAAACCCCAGGCGACGTCTTCCGGCGACCACGCGCCGCGGTCGAAGCGGCGATAGGAATTGACCGTCGGCCGGAAGAAAATATGCGTCTCCTGCATGCGGTTGAGCACGCCGGCGAGGAATTTTTCGGCGACCGGCGTCAAGCGGTTGGGGCCGGCCGCGAAGGCCGGCTTGCCGTCCCGCCACAGGCTGACATGGTGGTGCGCGCCGCAGGCGCTTTCCTTGCCCGGTGGCTGGAAGCGCGTCATGAAAGTCGCGACCAGCCCGCGCTCGGCGCAAAGCTCGCGCAGATGCAGCTTGGCCCGCATCGCCGCGTCCGCCGCTTCCAGCGCGCTCGTCGGCGTCAGCGCATATTCATACATGCCGTAGCCATATTCGGTGACCAGCGAAGCGACGCCGATGCCGATGCTTTTCATGCGCGTGATGAACTCGGCGGCGAAATCCTGGTAGTCGCCGCTGCGCACGAGATCGTAGTTGATCAGCGAATGCCCCCACGGCTTCAGCTCGCGATAGCGGCCGGCTCGCATCAGGTCGTGGTCGGCGTGAAAAATGCCGAACTCGTATTCGAGCGCGAATTTCGACTCGTAGCCGAGCGCTCGCGCACGCTCCTCGACGCGGGCCAGAACGCCGCGCGGATCGTAGGGGCAGACGGAGCCGTCGAGCATGTAGGAGCGCGTGATGGCGGAAGCGAATTTCGGTTTCCAGCCATGCTGCACCACCGTGTCCGGATCGATGAGCCCCTTTATGTTTGGAAAGCCGTTCTCCTCATTGGCGCTCGGCGAGGCGAAGGCGACGTCGCCCATCGGCTGGCCGTCGCCATGTGTGACGCAATAGAGGATGGCGTTGATCGACTCGCCATAGGCGGAGAGCTTCAGCGGCGCGATCTTGGAGCGCACGACGCCTGACGTGTCGACCGTATGCACCTCGACGAACTCGACGCCGCGCGACGCGAGCTCGGCCTGCAGCGCTTCGAGCTTCGGCGCATACGCCGCCACCCTGTCCTCAAATTCCACGTTCAACCCTCCACCAGGAAATGACGACGCTATTTGGCGCTGCGCCGGAAAAGAAGCGACAGCAGCTCGTCGAGCTCGTGCCGTCCGCTGATGCCGCTTGGCCGGAATGCCATGCAAAGCACGATGACCACGCCGAGCGCCACGCCCGAGAGCCCGAGCAACTGCGGCATTTGGATGCCCGCGACGGTCACGCCGGACTCGATGCTGCGGATGAATTCCAGCCCGATCGAAAGCACGATGACGCCGGTCACCGCCCCGGTCACCGTCGCCATGCCGCCGAGGATCAGCATCGCCAGCGTGTTGAAGATCATCTGGAAATAGAACAGCTTCGGGCTGATCGTGCCGGCGAAATAGGCGTAGAGCACGCCGGCGAGGCCGCAGATCAGCGCCGACAGCACCCATGACATCAGTCGCAGTTTTTTCGCGTCGATCCCGAGTGCGGCCGCTGCCTGCGGGCTCTGCGCGCTGGCGCGCAGCTGCAGGCCCCAGCGGCTGTCCTTGAACAGCCGCGCCGCTACGATCGCCACGACCGCGAAGACCAGCATCCACGGCAGGCCGACGACTTTCGGAATGCCGAAGAAGGCCTGGTTGCCTTTGAACAGATCGGTCCAGTTGAGGAACACCGAGTGGACGATGATCAGCAGCGCCAGGCTGACGATGGTCGCCGCGACTCCCGACAGCCGGCTGATCACCTTGCCGCTGACCAGCGCCACGATGCCGACGACCAAGAGCGCGCTGAGCGCCGACGAAACCGGATCGAGCTCCAGCGTCGCAAAGCCGAATGGCGCGTTGGGGATCGACAGCTTCTTCATGGCAAGCGGCGTCGACAGGATGGCGACGCCATAGGCGCCGAGCCCGACAAAGGCGCTGTGGCCGAGATTGGCGATGTTGGAATTGCCCATGAACACCTGCAGCCCGACGACCACGATCAGGTTCACGAAGGCGCCGAGCGCCAGGAAGCTGTAGTAGGTCGGCGCGAAATTCAGCACCAGGAGCCCGATCGCCAGCACCGGCAGAGCCGTCACCAGCCCGCCGATCAGCGAGCGGAGGACCGCGTTGCCGGGCTGCGCGGCGGCGGCCGGCGCCGCCATTTGTTCGACGGTCTGCGAGAGTTCGGAGCCTGCCACGTCAGATCTCCTTATCGCCGAGTTCGACGCGCTGGCCGAGCAGGCCCTCCGGGCGGTAGACAAGCAGCGCGACGATGATGGCGTAGGTAAGCGCGTCCCTGAAGCCCGCATATTCCTGCGGCAGGGCGACGAGCAGGCCGACTTCGATGAAGCCGAGCAGCATGCCGCCCACCGCCGCGCCCGGCAGCGAGCCGAAGCCGCCGATGACGCAGGCGACGAAGGCCTTCAGCACCAGGCCGAAGCCGAGGTCGGGCGAGACGCTGCCGCGCCGCGCCAGGATGAAGACGGCGGCAATGCCCGCCAGCGCGCCTGAGATCGCGAAGGCCGTGGCGATCACCCGGTTTGCCTTGATCCCCATCAGCCGCACCGTGGCGAAATCGCGCGAAGCGGCGCGGATGGCGAGGCCGAGCGTCGAGCGGTTGAGGAAGAGCACCAGGGCAAGGATGGTCAAGCCCGAGACGATCAGCTCCATCACTTGCAGCGAGGAGACGGCAAAGGGACCGAAGAACCACATCTGGTTCAAACCGTTGAGAATCGAGACCGACTGCGGCTTGGGCGAGATCAAAAGCATGAAAAGGTTCTGCACCACGATCGAAGTGCCGAAGGCGGTGAGCAGCCCGGTCGTGGTCGGCGCGTAGCGCACTGGCCGGAAGGCGACGCGCTCGAACACGACCGCCGCCAGCGCTGCCATGCCGACGGCAAGCAGCACCGCCACGAAGGGCGAGGTCAGCCCGAACGCCGCGGCCAGGAACACGCTGTAGGCCGAGACGCCGATGATCTCGCCATGCGCGAAATTCACCAGGCCCATGATCGAGAAGACGACGGCCAACCCCAGCGCCACCAGCGAATATTCCGCCCCAAAGGCGAGCGCGTTCAGAAGCTGCTGCAGAGCGTAGTCCATGTCGCCGCTACCCGCCGATATAGAGGTTGAACAGGCCGTGCTCGTCGGCGAGCCTGGCCGGCGGTCCGTCATAGCGCAGCGTGCCCGAGCTCACGACATAGACGCGGTCGGCGAAGCGCAGCGCCTGCCTCGCGTTCTGTTCGACCACCAGCAGCGTCAGCCCTTGCGCCTTTAGCTCGCCGATGAAATCGAAGATGCGCGCCACGATCTTCGGCGCGAGTCCCAGCGACGGCTCGTCGAGCAAAAGCAGCTTCGGTCGCGACATCAGCGACCTGGCGATGGCGAGCATCTGCTGCTCGCCGCCCGAAAGCGTGCCGGCCGCCTGGCCGTAGCGTTCGGAAAGCACCGGGAACAGCGCCAGGTACCGCTCGATGTCCTGGCGCACACCAGCGGGGTCGCGCCTCGTCGCGGCCCCCAGCCGCAGGTTCTCGCCGACGCTCAGGTTGGCAAAGATGTGCCGGCCTTCCGGCGTAGAGGTCAGTCCGGCGCGGATGCGGTCCTCGGTGCGGACATGCGAGATGTCCTTGCCGTCGAGGACGATGCGGCCCGAAGCCGGCGTGACCAGGCCTGTCAGCGCGTTGATGGTCGAGCTCTTGCCGGCGCCGTTGGGCCCGAGCAGGGCGACAAGTTCGCCCTGCCCGACCTCGAGCGACAGTTCGCGCACCGCCGTGACGGCGCCGTAGCGCACGACGAGCTTCTCGACCTTCAGCACGTGTCCCGGCCCTGCCTAGTTCAGCGCCGGAACGAAGGTCGGCGGCGCGTCGGTGATCAGCACCCGCTTGCCGTCGGCAAAGCCCATTACCGGAACGGCCTTGACCGGATAGCCCTTCTTCTCGGCAAAGGAGATCGTCGGCGCCGTCGTGCCCGGATAGCCGCCCGGCGCGCGGATCGCCTCGCGCAGGGCCGCGGGGTCGACGGTGCCGGCTTTCTTCGCCGCTTCATAGCTGATCTGCACCATGTCGGCGCCGAGCGCGTCGAAGATGCCGTTGATCTTGTAGCCGTCGGCCTTGCACTGCGCGAGGAACTTGTCGATCGGACCATCGACGCCGGTCGCGCCATGGGTCGCGAACATAACCTTTTCCAGTGACTTCGGATCGCCGACGGTGCCTTCCAGGGACTTGTCGTCGAAGGCGTCGCAGCCAGCCACCCAGCCCTCATAGCCGTTGGCGCGCAGTTGCCGGATCAGGATGCCGACATCCGGCAGCACGGCGCAGATATGGATGGCGTCCGGCTTCTGTGGCAGCGCCTTGATGCTGGCGATCTGCGGCGACCAGTCGGTGGTGCCATAGGAATAGTTGAACTTGCCGACAACCTTGCCGCCGAGATGCTCGAACACCTCGCCGAACCACTCCGGCAGTTTCTCCGAGTAGGAACCGGCATCGGGCGACACCATCAGTGCGACGGTCCGCGCGCCCTTGCCGTAAAGCGCGTTGGCGGTGGCCGAGGCGTTGATCGGATCGGGCACGGCGCCGGCGATGAAATTGTCGAGACCTGCCTGCTGCATCTCGAGCTGCGTGTTCGGCGCCGAGAACACGGTGGCGCCGTAAGGCTGAGCGGTCTGCGCCATCGGGATCAGCGCATCGGGAAACGGCACGCCGGTGATGATCTGCGCGCCGGCATCGAGGAATTTCTGGCCTAGCGAGACCGAAAGCTGCGGGTCGGAGCGGTTGTCCTCGATCATCAGCTCGACCTTGGGATCGTTCGCGCCCGCCGCCTTGTTCAGTCTGTCGGCCATGCAGCGGGCGCCCTCGGCCTCGCTATAGGGCGCGTAGGCGCCGGTCATGGCGACCGCAAGCCCGATCTTCAGATCGGCAGCACCCGCGTGCCCTGCCTGCAACAGCCCGGCGGTCAGCACCGCCGCTCCCAGCAAAATCTTTTCCATTCTACCCCTCCTTCCTCTCATGTGGGTGTTTCTTCGCTGCCGTCAGGCCGTCTCCGACTGCCCGACATAGACCTCGATTACGCGCGGATCGCGCCACACTTCTTCCGTCTCGCCCGAAGCGATCACCTGCCCCTGGTCCATCACGCAAAGCCGGTCGCAGAGCCGGTTGATGAAGCGCAGGTCGTGGTCGATGACGATGGTCGCGCAGCCAACGTCGCGGCGGATGCCTTCGATCGCAACCGCCAGCGTCTCCGACTCGGCCTCGTTGAGGCCGGCCGCCGGTTCGTCGAGCAACAAGAGCGACGGCCCCAGCGCCAGCGCGCGGGCGATCTCGAGCCGGCGCTGGCTGCCATAGGGCAGCGTGCCGGCCGGGCTGTCGGCGAAGCCCGCCAGCTCGTATTGCAGCAGCAGCTGGTCGACGCCGATCCGAGCGGCGGCGTCGGGACGCACGGCGCGGCAGGTGATATGTGCGACCTCAACGTTCTGGCGTACAGTCAAATCCTTGAACAGCCTGATGGTCTGGAAGGTGCGGCCGACCCCTGCCCGCGCGCAATGCTCCGGGCCTCGCCCGGTGATCTCCTCGCCCGCCAGGCGCACACTGCCGCTGTCCGGCTTGAGCACGCCCGAGATGGCGTTGACGAGCGTCGATTTGCCGGCGCCGTTCGGACCGATGAGGCCGAGGATCTCGCCGGCCTCGCAGGTCAGCGAGGCGTTGCGCAGAGCCTGCACGCCGCCGAATGTCTTGCTGACCGCCTCAACCGACAGCATCGGTCATCTCTCCCATTGCCGGCCGCTGGCTGTTCTCCTGTCGGCCGTCAAAAGGATGCTAGCCCTCTGACTTTTCCAGAACAAGCAATTTTTTCCATTTTAGAAAAGTTCTTGAACGGAAAGGCCTCGGCCCGCCGCTCAGCCGCCTGCTCGCGGCGGCAGCCCGTCGCGCGGCACGGTGTTCGACATCAGCATGATGACGGGCTCGTCGCCGAGCGCGACATAGGCGTGCTGCATCTCGCCGTCGAACAGGATGCTGTCGCCGGGCTGCAGCACAGTCGGGTCGTAGTGAAGCGTATGCAGTTGCAGGCTGCCGCTCAGCACATGGATAAACTCCTCGCCCGAATGGCTGCGCCAGCCGCCGTTTTCCTCGAAGCTTCTGGCGTGCAGCGTGACGCGCCAGAAAATATTGGTCTTGTCGCGGAAATCGCTGCACAAGACCTCGAATTCCATCGCGTTGCCTTCATGCAGGATGCCGCTGCCGGCGCGCGTGATCGAACGGCGCGCCTGCGGTCCGGGCTTCGGGCTGAACAGGAACGAGGCCACCGGCACGTGCAGCACCCCGGCGATCATCAGCGCGATGTCGACGGTCAGCCTGGCCTTGCCGTTCTCCAGCTTCGACAGCTGCGAAACGGAAAGGCCGGAGCGCTCGCTGAGATCGCGCAAGGTGATGTTCTGGTGCTTGCGCGCGTCGCGGATCTTGCTGCCCACATTGCCTTGCATCGTCCACGCCCTTGGCTGTCGTGTTTCCAATTCGACAAGCTCTAGCGTTCCGCTATTTGAGCGTCCAGCCTTTAGACGGCTACGGCTGATTGCGGCCATAGCGACATCGCGACGGTGGAAAAGGCATTTTCGAGAAGGCGGCTGATGCGTTCGAAAGTCTCCGGATCGGCAAGCAGGTCGTTGCGCACCTCGAGGTAGAGGCAGGGCCGACCCTGCTGCAGTCCATGCCGGTCCAGCGTGTAGCCGACGGCCTGGCGCCAGTCGTAAGGTTCGTTGTCGCCGATCCCGAAGCCTGCTTCCGCGCCCTGCGTCCCGAGCGTTTTCAGCACCGAATTGACGAAGGGCGACTGTTCCCGCCACAGCACGCCGATATCGACATTGCGCTTCACCCCGCCCATCACCGGCGTGAAGGAGTGCACCGAGATCAGCGCCCGGCAGCCGGCGGCGGCATCGATGATCGCCCGCTCGACCGGCGCCCAGGCGACGAACTTGCGCAGCCTCGCCTCCGCGGCATCGACCGCCAGATTGCCCGGCACCGGGATGCCGCCGAGATCCGGCCGCATGAAATCCCACTCATCCGCGGGCCGGTTGTAGTCGAGGAACAGCCGCGAATAGCGCGCGATCACGGCCGGTGCCCGCAGCGTTTGCGAGAGCCTCCGCGTCAGCGCATCGACGCCGATGTCGACCGCGAAATGCGTGTCGAGATAGGGCCCTGCCAGGCCAAGACCGCGCCATGGCGCCGGCACGGCGTTGCCGGCATGCTCGGCGACCAAAAGATAAGGGTTGGCCGCTTCCGGCAGCAACCGTTCCACGCCGGCGGCGGCAAGCGCCGCTACGGCCGCATCGCCAAGCTTTTCAAGGTCCCGCACGGCCGGATGCCGTTGGCGATCAGGCGATGATGGAGCGGACATGGTACGCCTTCGCCGCCGTCGCCTCGATCAGGCCGGCACGTCCGTTGGTGCGCCCGAGACCGGAATTCTTGATGCCCCCCCAGGGCAGGTAAAGGTCGGCATGGTCGCAGCGGTTGAGATAGACCGTGCCGGCCTCGACCTCGTCGAGCAGCGCCACGCCGCGCTCGACGTCGCGCGTCCAGATCGAGGCGCTGAGACCGTAGTCGCTGTCGTTCATCAATCGTATCGCTTCGTCATCGCCGCTGACCGCCTGGACGCAGGCCACCGGCCCGAACAGCTCGTCGCGCATGATTTGCATGCCATGATCGACGCCGGTCAGCACCTCGGGCGCGACATAGGCGGTCCCGAGGCTTGCCGCCTTGAGCGCGCCATCCTGCGGCATCAGGCGCTTCGCCCCCGCCCGCACCGCGCTGTCGGTGAGGCCGCGAATGGTGTCGGCCGCAACCGCGCGCACCACCGGACCGACCATCGGCTTTTCGCCGATCGGATGGCCAATGCTCCATTTCGCCGTCTCGGCGACCAGCGCCTCGACGAAACGGTCGTGGATCGAGCAATCGACATAGATGCGCTCGACCGAGCAGCAGGACTGGCCGGCATTGGAATAGCTTCCCTCCGCGATCAGCGGGACCGCCGCTTCGAGGATGGCGTCGGAGCGCACATAGGTCGGATCCTTGCCGCCGAGCTCGAGATGCACCTGGGTGAAGGTGCCGGCGGCGGCCGCATGCACGCGGCGGCCGCCATTGACCGAGCCGATGAAATTGACGGCGTTGAAGACGCCGGACGCGATCAGCCGCTCGGCGTCAGGATGGTCGAGATGCAGGCTCTGGAACACACCTTCCGGCCCGCCGGCGGCGCGAAAAGCCTCCTCTGCAAGCTCCGCGATCAGCGGCGTCTGCGGCGAATGCTTGAAGATCACCACATTGCCCGCCGCAAGCGGCGAGGTGACCAGATAGCCGAGCATGGCTGTCGGGTAGTTCCAGGCGCAGATCGAAAGATGCAGGCCACCAGCAATCGGCTTGGCGTAGCGGCGGATGTTCTCATCCGACGGATAGGGCATGTCGGCCAGCGTCTCCGGCGCGGCGCCGGCAAGCAGTTCGCCGATCAGCGCCAGGCGCGGCGTCTCGTCGGCCTGCCAGAGCGGCCTGCCGATCTGCCACGCCACCGCCTCGGCGAGCGGGACGGCGCGCGCTTTCATCTCCTCGCCGAAGCGCAGAAGGATCGCCAGGCGCTCGGCCAGCGGCGTGCGTCGCCAGGTGGACAGCGCCGCGCGAGCCCGGGCGACGGCCGCCTCGATCGCCGCGCCGTCCGCATAGGCGCGCGTGGCGTAGATCGAGCCGTCGACAGGAGAGGTCACCGAAAAGGTCCGCGCGCCGGAATGCAGGTTCATGGTCTTGGAATCCACCCAAAAAGGAAAGTCCTCAATCACGGCACGATATCGCTATTTTCCATTTTGGCAAATTTTTTCGAATACGGCTTGATGGATTTTTTGTCCGCCCCTATTGTCCCGCCATTGCGCTAAGGCGCCGATAGAGATCGCGCCTTGGTGCGCCGATATGAGAGGGGTGACGGATGGTCGTCTTTGATTTCACCGGCAGGCATGCGGTCGTGGCCGGCGCCGGCGGCGGCATGGGCGAAGCCATTGCGCTTGCCCTGCTCGATGCAGGCGCCTCCGTCACCGCCATCGACGTCAAGGCGCGTCCGGCCTCGCTTGCCGGATATGACGATCGGCTGACCTTCGCCCGGGGCGACCTCACCGACGCCGCATTCGTCGAACAGGTCATCGGCACCGCCGGCCGCGAGCGCGGCGGCATCGACTATCTGGCCAATGTCGCCGGCGTGCTGTGGTTCGGCCGCGACAAGTCGGCGCTGGATATGGACCTCGGCGTCTGGGACGACGTCTTCAACATCAACCTGAAATCCTTCGTGCACACCGCGCGCGCGGTCGTTCCCCATATGCGGGCCGGCGGACGCGGCGGCGCCATGGTGCATTTCTCGACCATCCAGTGGTATCGCGGCGACCCGAACCCGCAGGACGCCTATCAGGCCTCGAAGGCCGGCGTGTGCGCGCTGTCCAAGTCGCTCGCCATGCAGCTTGCCGGCGAGCGCATCCGCTCGAACGCGATCTGCCCCGGCATGGCGCTGACGCCGCTGCAGGCGCGCTGGGACACCGAGGAGAAGCGCGCCGCCGTGGCGAGCTACGCGCCGCTCGGCCGCATCGGCACGCCGCAGGACATGGCAAACGCCGCGCTGTTCTTGCTCTCGGACGCCGCGAGCTACATCACCGGCATCGAACTCGCCGTCGACGGCGGCCTGCTGATGCGGATGTAAGGCTTTGGCGGCAGCCGGACGACGGCATCAGGCCGCCACGGCCGTGCCCTGGATCGCCCTGCCCCAGTCGAGCAGCGGCCTGGCGCCAAGCGTGAAATCGACGAGATCGTCGACCAGCGCCGGCGAATGGATCGTCGACGGATCGATGTCGTGCCGGACGACGAAATGCCGGTTGCGCACCGCCTGGGCGAGATCCTCGTCGCCGACATCCTCGAAACCGCGCGGCGCGCGCTTCAGGCGGTCTTCAGCATCGAGTGCCAGGCCGGCCTTCTTGAGCGACGAGACCATGCCGCGGAACGCGGCCGGCTTGGTCACGATCGCCTTGCGCATCGCCTGCAGCAGCTCGGGCGCCGGCTGCCACCAGGCCACACCGGCAAAGCAGCGCTCAAGCCCGATATGCACATAAAAGACCCCTTGCGACATCTTGCTGCCGTCGGGCGAGAGGATCGCCGACAGGTGTCGGTTGTAGGGCCGCTTGTCCTTTGCGAAGCGCACGTCGCGATTGATGCGGAACAGCGATTTCTTGCGGTCGCCGCGCAGACCGAGCTTGGCCGCCTCGAAACGCTCGCTGAGCGTCTCGACAAGATCGCAGAACGGCCCGTGCAGCTCGCTGTCGAACAGGTCGCGGTTTTCCTGGAACCACTCGCGGCTCTGGTGGAAGTCGAGCGCCTTGAAGAACGGAATGGCCTTCTGCCCAAAACCCTTGAACGCGCCAGTCATCAGCCGCCCCTGCCGATGCGCTGCAGCCAGGTATCCTCGTCGATCACCTCGATGCCGAGGTCGCTCGCAGTTTTCAGCTTCGAGCCGGCACCCGGACCCGCCACCACCAGGTCGGTCTTGGCGGAAACCGAGCCCGCGACCTTGGCGCCGAGCCGCTCCGCCATCGCCTTGGCTTCGGATCGCGTCATCTTTTCCAGCGAGCCGGTGAACACCACCGTCTTGCCGGAGACTTCGCTGCCGGCCGAGATTTCCATGACGTAGGGTTTCGGATGAACCTGCGCGAGCAACGCATCCAGCACATCGTCATTGCGTTCATTACCGAAGAAGTCGCGCAACGCGTTGATCACCGTGTCCCCGATGCCGTTGATCGACGGGAACACGGTGTGCGGATCTTCCGCCTTTGCCGTCTCCTTGCCGACGCGGATCAATTCCTCGATGGTCGAGAACTGGCGGGCAAGCACGGCGGCCGTCGTCTCGCCGATATGGCGGATGCCGAGCGCGAAGATGAAACGGTCGAGCTCCGGTTCGCGGCGCGCGTCGATGGCCGAAAACAGCTTGTCGAGACCTTCATAGTTGCGCTCCTCGACGCTGCGCACATTCTTGCGCGCCTTGCCCGAGGCTTCCTCGCGCAGCCTCGCCTGCTCCTCGCGCCGCTCGGCCAGCGCCTTGGTGACGGCCGGGCGGCGATCCTTCAGCGTGAAGATGTCTGCGGCCGTCTTCACCAGCCCCGAATTGAAGAAGAGGTCGATGTTTTCCGCGCCGAGGCCCTCGATGTCGAGCGCGCCGCGCGACACGAAGTGACGCAGCCTTTCCACGGCCTGTGCGGCGCAGATCAGCTCGCCGGTGCAGCGCCGCCGCGAATCCTCCTTGCCCGTCTTCTCGTTGATCTCGCGCGTCGCCGGCGAGCCGCAAACCGGGCAGGTATGCGGGAATTCATAAGGGACCGCGCCGGCCGGCCGCCTGTCGACGACGACGCTGACGATCTGCGGGATGACGTCCCCTGCCCGCTGGATCACCACCGTGTCGCCGATGCGCACGTCGATACCGTCTCGGATCGGCTGGCCGTTGCTGTCGAAACCCTTGATGTAGTCTTCGTTGTGCAGCGTGACGTTCTCGACCACCACGCCGCCGACCGTGACCGGCGCCAGCCGCGCCACCGGCGCCAGCGTGCCGGTGCGGCCGACCTGGATGTCGATCTTCTCGACCGTCGTCATCGCCTGCTCGGCCGGGAATTTGTGGGCCACCGCCCAGCGCGGCTCGCCGGTGACGAAACCCCAGCGGCGTTGCAGCTCCAACTGGTCGACCTTGTAGACGACGCCGTCGATGTCGTAGCCCAACGAGGAGCGCTGCTCCTCGATGCGATGGTAGTGCGCGATGAGGTCGTCGATCGACTTCGCCCGCACCATCAGCGGGCTGACCTTGAACCCCCACTCGGCGAATTTCTGCACCGAATCGTACTGGGTGGGAGCCGGATCCGCCGTCGTATAGCCCCAGGCATAGGCGAAGAATTTCAGATTGCGGCTGGCGGTGACCGACGGGTCCTTCTGGCGGAGCGATCCGGCCGCTGTGTTGCGCGGATTGACGTAATCCTGGCCGCCGACCGCCGCCGAGCGCTGCTTCAGCGCCTCGAATTCGGCATAGGTCATGTAAACCTCGCCGCGGATTTCGATCGTCTCGGGCCAGCCCGACCCCTTCAGCGTCTTCGGAATGTCGGCAATCGTCTTCAGATTGGCGGTGATGTCCTCGCCGACGGCGCCGTCGCCACGCGTCGCGCCCTGCACGAACACGCCGTTCTCGTAACGCAGCGAAGCCGACAGCCCGTCGATCTTCGGCTCGGCGGTAAAAGCGATATCGAGGTCCTTGTCGCGGTCGAAGAAACGCCGGCCGCGCTCGATGAAATCGGCAACGTCCTGATCGGTATAGGCCTTGGCGAGGCTGAGCATCGGCACCGCGTGCCGCACCTTGGTAAAGCCCTCCGCGGGTGCGGCGCCAACCCGCAGCGACGGCGAATCCTCACGTATCAAGCCAGGAAAATGCTCTTCAAGAGCGAGGTTGCGCCGCCGCAGCGCGTCATATTCGGCATCGGTGATCGTCGGTGCATCCTCGGCATGATAGCGCCGGTCATGCTCGGCGATCTCCGCCGCCAGCCGCTTCAGCTCCTCCGCGGCCTCGCCTTCGGTCAGCGATTCGACTGGTTTTTCCGACATGAAATGCGGTCCTCGAATTGTGGCGGGCCACTATAAATCAGGATTCGCTGCGAGGGAGTCGGGTTGCGAAGAAATCGTTGCTGAACAGCGGGATGCAGCCATCTGCTGACTCAGCCTGCCAGCGTCCAGAAATCTTAAGCCGCCGCGGTATTCTCGCGCAGCAACCGCTCTGCCGCGGCGCGGGCCTCGTCGGTGATGGTGGCGCCGGCCAGCATGCGCGCGATTTCCTCCTGCCGCGCTGCGCGATCCATTTCGGCAATGCCGGTGGCCACACGCTCCTTGCCGCCGGATTTCGAGATCAGGAAATGCGTGGCCGCGCGTGCCGCGACCTGCGGCGCATGCGTGACGGAAAGCACCTGCACCCGCTTCGACAACCGCGCCAGCCGCTGGCCGATAGCGTCGGCCACCGCGCCGCCGACGCCGGTATCGATCTCATCGAACACGAGGGTCGGCGCCGAGCCGCGATCGGCCAGCGCCACCTTCAGTGCCAAAAGGAAGCGCGAGAGCTCGCCGCCGGAAGCGACCTTCATCATCGGTCCCGGCCGGGTGCCCGGATTGGTGCGCACCCAGAATTCGACCTGGTCGATGCCTTCTTCCATGCGGCTTTCGGCATCGCTTCCCATCTCGACGATGAACTCAGCCCGTTCGAGCTTGAGCGCCGGCAGTTCCGCCATCACCGCCTTGGTCAGGCCCGCCGCCGCCGCATGGCGCAGCGATGAAAGCTGCGCCGCGGAAATATCGTAGGCCTCGCGCGCCGCGGCGGCCTGCTTGGCCAGCGCGTGCAGCCGTTCCTCGCCTGCATCGAGGTCGGCAAGATCGGCCACCATCGTGTCGCGCAGTTGCGCCAGATCGTCGACCGCGACACTATGCTTGCGAGAGGCGGCGCGTAGCGCAAACAGACGCTCTTCCGCCTTCTCCAGACGCTGCGGATCATATTCGGTGGCGCGAAGCGCTGCTTCCACGCCAGACTGCGCGGCGTCGAGCGAGATCATCGCTTCATCGAGCGATTTGACCACATCGTCGAGCAAGCCGGGCGCTTCGCTGGACTTGCGCTGCAGCCGCCGCAGCAGGCTGGCGAGCTGCGGCAAGGGCGAGGACGGCCCCGATAGCACATCCTGCGCATCATGGATTTCGCCGGCGATCTTTTCGACGCGCATCATCGTCGCGCGCAATTCCGCAAGCTCCGTTTCCTCGCCTGGCTGCGGGTCGAGCTTTGCGAGCTCGGCGACGGAAGCGCGCAGATAATCGGCCTCGCGCGCCGCCGCCTCGACCTTGGCGCGATGCCGCGAAAGCTCCTGCTCGCAGTTTCGCCAGTACCGCCAGGCTTCGCCCGTGCCGCGCACGGCGCCCAGATGGCCGCCGAAACTGTCCAGCAATTCGCGATGCGCGCCGGGATCGACCAGAGCCCGCTCGTCATGCTGGCCGTGGATCTCGACCAGCGCGCGGCCGACATCGCGCATCAGGGTGACGCTGGAGGGCTGGTCGTTGACGAAGACGCGGGTGCGGCCATCGGCCGTCTGCACGCGGCGCAGGATGATGTCGCCATCGTCCTCGATGTCGTTTCCGGCGAGCAACGCACGTGCCGGATGGTTGCGCGGCACGTCGAACACGGCGATGACCTGGCCTTGCGCGGCGCCATGGCGCACGAGCGAGGCATCGCCGCGCGCGCCAAGCGCCAGCGACAACGCATCGAGCAGGATGGATTTGCCGGCGCCGGTTTCGCCGGTCAGCACCGAAAGCCCAGGCAGGAAATCGATGTCCAGCTTCTCGATCAGGACGATATCGCGGATCGACAGTCTGGACAGCATCGCAAGCTTCAGGCGCCGGTGATCAGCTTCCCGGCCTTGGAAATCCACGACCCGGCATTTTCGCGCGGCTCAAGCCCGTTGCTCTGCAGGAGCTTGTAGGAATCCTTGTACCACGAGCTGTCCGGATAGTTGTGGCCGAGCACCGCCGCGGCCGTCTGCGCTTCGGAGGTCAGACCCATCGCATAATAGGACTCGGTCAGGCGCGCGAGCGCCTCCTCGACATGGCGGGTGTTGGAATAGTTCTCGACCACGGTGCGGAAACGCTTCACTGCGGCGATGTATTCGCGGCGCTCGAGATAGTAGCGGCCGACCTGCATCTCCTTGCCGGCGAGCTGGTCGCTGGCAAAGCGGATCTTGTCCTTGGCGTCGCCGACATATTCCGAGTTCGGCCAGCGCGTCACCAGATCCTGCATCGTCTGGATGGTCTGGCGCGCTTCCTTCTGGTCCTGGGTGACGTCCTTGATCTGCCGATAGTAACAGAGGCCGATGATGTACTGCGCGTAAGCCGCGTCGTCGGTCGAGGGATAGAGGGTCAGGTAGCGCTTGGCCGAGCCGATCGCCTCGTCGTAATTGCCAGCCCGGTAGTCGGCGAAAGCGCCCATCACCATCGATTTGCGCGCGAATTCCGAATAGGGATGCTGGCGGTCGACCGCGTCGAACTTCTTGCTCGCCTCGTCGAGGCGGCCGGCATTCATGTTGGCCAGGCCCTGGTTGTAGAGAACGTCGGCCGGTTCCGTCTGGTCGACATAGGTCGCCAGGTTGACATCCTTCTCGGAGGACATGCAGGCCGACAGCACGATCGCGGGAGCAATCACCGACAGCGCCAGCAAAACACCCCGACGCGGCGTTACCGATTGACCAACTCGCGAAAAAAACATGTTTGGATTCCGCCCCTTCGGCGTCGTTTCGGTCCGGGCCGAAGCCTTAAACCATTATCCCCTTGCCCGGCAACGCTATGTCCGGCCAATCGCACATTTTTGTGGCAAGCCCACGCTATGGCCAAAGCCGCGGATTTTAGCAGCCCTGTGATGCAGCCATGCAACACAAGCCTGACCACAAAGCCAGAAAACGGTTAAAAATCAGATCACCCAGGGTGCGTAGACCGGCCGGCTGACGGCGATCATCTCGGCGACGCGGCCGCGCTCGCGGCGCCTCGTTTCGACGATCTCGAAGGCCGTGTGGTCGGAAAGCAGCCGGCGTAGCGCCGAGGCGTTCATCCGGTGGCCGCCGCGATAGGAGCGGAAGCAGCCGATGAAGCGCGCGCCGGCCAGCGCCAGGTCGCCCATCGCATCGAGCGTCTTGTGGCGGGCGAATTCGTTGGGATAGCGCAGTCCGCCGACATTGATGACGCGGTTGTCGTCGCCGATGACCAGCGAGTTTTCCAGCGAGGAGCCAAGCGCGTAGCCGGCGGCCCAAAGCCTCTCGACGTCCTTCATGAAGCCGAAGGTCCGCGCCCGCGCGATGTCGCGGCGGAAGATGTCGGGATTGATGTCGGAAGCGAATTGCTGGCGGCCGATCGCCGGGCTCTCGAAATCGATCTCGACCTCGAACCGCGTGCCGTCATAGGGGCGGAACTCCGCCCAGGAGGCACCGGCTTCCACTCGCACCGGCTTGACGACGCGGATGTAGCGACGCTTCACCGCCAGCGGCTCGATGCCGGCCTGGTCGATGGCTTCGACGAAGGCCATGGCGCTGCCGTCGAAGATAGGGACTTCCGAACCGTCGATCTCGATGATGAGGTTGTCGATGCCAAGACCGAACACGGTGGCCATCAGATGCTCGACGGTGCCGATATGCTCGCCGGTCGGATCGCCAAGCATGGTGCAGAGATCCGTGGCGCCGACTTCGGCGACCAGGGCGCGAAACTCTCGGGCTTCGCCGCCGTTCGAAAGATAGAAGACGATGCCCGTGTCGGCATCGGCCGGCAGGAAATGAACGGTGACGGGTTTGCCGCTATGAACACCGATGCCAGCCAGCGTCGCGCGCGATTTCACTGTCGTCTGATAGTCGTGCAAGAGTAACCCCATACGCCCAAAATGCCTGCGTCCGCTCCATCGGCCTTGGGTATCTTGCAGCCAGTTGAATGGTCTGGCGCTCGCACAAGGCGGCAAAATAAGCAAGAGCATGCGGCTCTGGTATAATCGGCAGGCAGGGTTACTCCCCGAATCCCGGCAAACCGACTTTAGTCCGTGGCGAAGATAATGACCCGCTTTGGAGACTCCAAATCACGGTTTCTTACCCCGTGTAACTGCGGCACGGTGTCAGAAACAGCTCATAAAGCACTGTTTTTAATACGCTTTGTAAAAGCAACAGGCAGACGATCTCTCGTCTGCCTGTTAACAACCGTTATATATCGTTAACGATCGGCGGTTCGCCGCATCCTCAGTTGGCCTGGCGGCGCAGGAAAGCCGGGATTTCCAGCTGGTCGTCTTCCTGGACCGTGCGGGCCTGCGGCGTCAGCCGGCCCTGATCGTCGAGCTGGCCGCGGCGCGGCGCGTAGAGCTGCGGATCCTGGCTGGCGAGACGGCGCATCTCCGGCGCGGCCTGGCGCAGCTTCGGCTCGCGCGGCTGCGCCGGCTGGAGCCGGGCCGGCTCTTCCTCGCGGCGGGTCAGGCCGTTGGTCAGCCGCTTGATCAGCCCCATCGGACCGCTGTTCTCATGGTCCGCCGGACGGGTCTTGGCTTCGACTTCGGCCCTTACCACCGGCGGAAAGTCCTCCACGCGCGGCATGCGCTGCGGGGCAGCGGCCATCGGCTGCGGCATCTCGCGCTGCGGCGCGGGCTGCTGCATGACCTGCTGCGGCACCACCGGCTGTGGTTGGGGCTGGGCCGGCGGAGCCTGGAAGATCTTGCTCTGCGGCCGGAAGTCGTCGACCGGCGCGGGACGCGGCTGCGCCATGGCGGCGGCGTTCGCCTCGGCAAGCTGGATCGCCTCGGCGACCGGATCGACCACGCGCGTCTCGTAGGCCTGCGGCTGGACCGGCGCGGGACGGATTTCAGCGGCCGGAGCCGCCGGGCGGGCGGCCGGCTTCTGCGGCGCGCGGATCGAGATCGGCGCGGCCGCGATTTCGGCCGCCGACTTGTCGATGCCGGTGGCGACGACCGACACGCGGATCACGCCTTCCAGTTCCTCGTCGAAGGTGGCGCCCAGGATGATGTTGGCTTCCTGGTCGACCTCCTCGCGGATGCGGGTCGCCGCCTCGTCGACTTCGAACAGGGTCAGGTCGCGGCCGCCGGTGATCGAGATCAGCAGGCCCTTGGCGCCCTTCATCGAGGTCTCGTCGAGCAGCGGATTGGCGATCGCGGCTTCCGCAGCGGCCATCGCGCGGCCCTCGCCCGAAGCCTCGCCAGTGCCCATCATCGCCTTGCCCATCTCGCGCATCACCGAACGGACGTCGGCGAAGTCGAGATTGATCAGGCCTTCCTTGACCATCAGGTCGGTGATGCAGGCGACGCCCGAATAGAGCACCTGGTCGGCCATGGCGAAGGCATCGGCGAAGGTGGTCTTGTCATTGGCCAGCCGGAACAGGTTCTGGTTGGGGATGACAATCAGGGTGTCGACGCATTTCTGCAGTTCCTCGATACCCAAGTCGGCCGTCTTCATGCGGCGCTGGCCTTCGAAATGGAACGGCTTGGTGACGACGCCGACGGTGAGGATGCCCTTCTCGCGCGCCGCGCGGGCAACGACCGGAGCAGCGCCGGTGCCGGTGCCGCCGCCCATGCCGGCGGTGACGAAGCACATATGGGTGTTGGAGAGATGATCGATGATCTCGTCGATGCACTCTTCCGCCGCCGCGCGGCCGACTTCCGGCTGCGAGCCGGCGCCGAGGCCTTCGGTGACATGGGCGCCGAGTTGGATCAGCCGCTCGGCCTTCGACATGGTCAACGCCTGCGCGTCGGTGTTGGCCACCACGAACTCGACGCCGCGCAGGCCGGCTGTGATCATGTTGTTCACGGCATTGCCGCCGCCGCCGCCGACACCGAACACGGTGATACGGGGCTTAAGCTCGGTGATGTCCGGCTTCTGCAGATTGATGGTCATTGTCTCCGTCCTTTGCCTTTCCCGCCGCCTCGCCGCTGCGGCCGCCTATGGGGCTGTCCCCGTCAAATTAAAAACTGTCTCTCAACCACTGACTCATGCGATGCAGTTTTCCACCCGTTCCGGTCATCCTGAAACCGGAAAGTCCTTTCGCCGAATGGCTCTCGAAGCTCGCCATCTGCGGATAGATCATCAGCCCGACCGGGGTCGAGAACGCCGGTCCCTTGGCCGCCTCAGGCAGGCCTGCGACGCCCAGCGGCCGGCCGATGCGCACGTTGCGCCCGAGGATGCGGCGCGCCGCTTCCGGCAGGCCGGCGAGCTGGCTGGCGCCACCGGTGAGCACGACGCGCTTGCCGACGGCATTGCCATAGCCGGACTTGTTCAGCCGGTCGCGCAAAAGCTCCAGTGTCTCGTCGATGCGGGCGCGGATGATGCGCGTCATCACCGAGCGCGGAATCTGCAGCGGCACATCGCCTTCCTCGCCGATCGGCTGGATCGAGACGAGGTCGCGGTCGTCGGCGCTGCCGGGCAGCGCCGAGCCATGCATAACCTTCAGCCGCTCCGCGGCATCGAGCGAGGTCGACAGGCCCTTGGCCATGTCGAGCGTCACATGGTTGCCGCCGATGGCGATGGCGTCGCCATGGACGAACTTGCCTTCCGAGAACACCGAGATGGTCGTCGTGCCGCCGCCCATATCGATGCAGGCGGCGCCCATTTCGAGCTCGTCGTCGACCAGCGAGGCAAGCCCGCTGGCATAGGGCGTCGCCACCATGCGCTCGACCGACAGGTGCGAGCGGTTGATGCAAAGCTCGAGGTTGCGCATCGGCGCGGCATCGCCAGTCAAGACATGCATGTCGACGCCAAGCGCATCGCCCACCATGCCGCGCGGGTCGCGTATGCCGCGCTCGCCATCGAGCGAGAAACCGACGGGCAGCGAATGGATCACCTCGCGCTCGGCCCGCAGCGCCTGCTTGGCGCCGGCGGCGAGCACGCGCTTGATGTCGACGTCCTCGACCTGGTGACCGCCGAGATTGATCGTCGCCGAAAAGGCTTCGCTCTTCAGCCGGCCCGCCGTCATGTTGACGATGAGGGAATCGACCGTGAGCCCGGCCATGCGCTCGGCCGCGTCGACGGCAAGCCGGATGGCATGCTCGGCGCGATCGAGATCCACCACCACGCCGGACTTCACGCCTTGCGACTTCTGGTGACCGATGCCGATCACCTGGATGCGATGCGAACGCCCACGCAGAAGCTTGCCGTCCTCGTTCGGCTTGAGCTTCGCCACGACGCAGCAAACCTTGCTGGACCCGACATCGAGCACCGTGAGCGTGCCCGACCGGCGCGAAGAAGCGTCACCGCTGCCGCCAAGCCAGCTCATATCTTTCTCTCCGCCTTGCTGCGCTTGGCCAGGCTCTTCGGCTTTTCGCTGAGCGCGGCTTCGCGCTGCGTCGCCGCTTCCGGCGAGAGCTCCACGACCAGCCGGTCGGGGAGCCGCATGTCGACGGCCGCGATGTCGCGCGTCAGCAGCCCGTTGTCATGGTCGATCTTGACGAGCTCGGCGATCGCCTGGTCCTCGCCGTCTTCCGGCAGCTTGATCGTGATGCCGTTCTCGAGCCTCAGGTCCCAGCGGCGCTCGCCGACACGGATGTAACCTTTGACCCGCGCCGCCAGCGCGGGGTGGCGCTCGATCTTGGCGAGAAAGGCCGGCGCCATCGCCGGCGCGCCCGTGCCGATGATCAGCGGGAGCAGCGCCTGCCTGCCACCCGAGAACGGCGCTATCATCTCGCCCGATCGTTCGATGACCGAAACCGAATTGCCCTGCTGCCAGAGCGCGAAGGGCTCGCGTTCCTCGATGCGCACTTCAAGCGTATGCGGGTAGATTTTGCGCACTGCCGCACCCTCGACCCAGGGCAGCGTCGAGATGCGCTCGCGAGCCGCTTCGGCATCGAAGCCGATCAGCGAGGTCCAGCCGTCGAGGCCGAGCCGATCCAGCACATCGATCTCGGACGTCTGGCGATTGCCGACCACCTTGATCTGGTCGACGGCAAAACCGGTGCGGGCCGTGATGGCCTGCACGATGCTGTCGGTGTAGCCGCCAAGATAGGCGCCATAGGCGCTGCTGGATGCGATCAACGCGGCGGAAAGGATCGCCGCCGAAAAGCGCGGCGCCTCATACTCGCCGCCGCACAGGCGCGCCAGCACGCGCATCGGCCGGCGGAGCTGACGCGGCAATACGAAACGGTCGAATGACAGCGGCATGCCGAACAGCGCGAAACCAGCCGCGCCACCGCCATTAACCTGTCCCCACCTCAACGCAGACACGAAGCGTCCTCCACCATCCAACTCAACAAATCGCCGAACGAATGTCCCGCTTGCGCGGCGATTTCAGGCACCAGAGACGTCGGCGTCATGCCCGGCTGAGTGTTGACCTCTAGCCAGACAACCTCGCCGTTTTCGGAGTGACGGTCGTCGTAACGAAAGTCCGATCGGGAAACGCCCCGGCAACCAATGGCAAGATGAGCCTTGAGGGCCAGTGTCTGTATTTTTTGGTAAATATTCGGTGAAATTTTAGCAGGGATTTCGTGTTTTGATCCGCCGGGAACGTATTTTGAATCGTAATCGTAGAAGGAATGCCCGGTCGGAATGATCTCGCAGACGCCGAGCGCCACGTCGCCCATCACCGCGCAGGTCAATTCGCGCCCATGGATGTAGCGCTCGACCATGACGGTCTCGCCATATTGCCATTCGGTCGAACCGATCACCTGAGGCGGATGCGACTGCCCCTCATGCACGATGACCACGCCGAAGCTCGATCCCTCATTGACCGGCTTGACCACATAAGGCGGCCTCATCGGATGCTTGTTCTGGACGGCGAAGCGATTGACCACCTTGGATTCCGCGACTGGAATGCCGGACGCCTTGGCAATCTTCTTGGCCTGCTCCTTGTTCATGGCCAGCGCCGAAGCAAGTACACCCGAATGGGTGTAGGGAATTCCGAGATATTCGAGAATTCCCTGAATGGTGCCATCCTCGCCGAACGGACCATGCAGCGCATTGAAGGCGACATCAGGCTTGAGCTCGGCAAGCACGGATCCGACATCGCGAGAAACATCGACACGGGTGACCTGATAGCCTTCATTCTCGAGCGCATCCGCACACGCCTTCCCCGAGGACAGAGACACAGGCCGCTCCGAGGAGAATCCACCAAGGAGGACAGCCACATGCTTGTTCTTCATTCCCGTCATCCCCTCTCACGCCGGGTCTGCAACCGATATTCCCGCACCGCATTTCCAAACATTGAGTCCGAGTCTTCCGGCAGGTTGCCCCCCAGACGGAAAACGCGGATTCACGCGTCGAACGACTCAAATCAGGAAACGCTTTAGGGCAGAGAATCAGAGAGTTGATTCGCTGGCAAGTGCCTATGATTCCGAGAGATTCACTTTCCGCGAAAACAGCCGCAAAAAGTGAATTGTGAGTCTTTGAGGCAACGGTTTTACGGCCATTTCAGACTGCTGGAAGTTCAAGTATCACATGAACTTCAGCCCAAGCTAAAGGAGCTGCCCGAGGAACTCCTGCACGGCGTGGCCCGGCCTGAAATTGCCGAGGCGCTTGATCTCCCAATGCAGCCGGATGCCGGAATTCTCGAGCACCCGCGCCCGCACCGTCTCGCCGAGATATTCAAGGTCGTAGCCGGTGGCCGTGCCGGTGTTGATCATGAAGTTGCAATGCATCGGCGACATCTGCGCGCCGCCGATCATCAGCCCGCGACAGCCCGCCTTGTCGATTTCCTTCCAGGCCGAGGTGCCTTCCGGATTCTTGAAGGTCGAGCCGCCGGTTTTTTCGCGGATCGGCTGCACCGTCTCGCGGTGGTTCTGCACGGCATCCATCGCCGTCTTGATCGCGGCCTTGTCTTCTGGAAACCCTTCGAAAATAGCTGAGGTGAAGACCAGGCCGGAAGGCGCGGATGAGTGGCGATAGGCATAGCCCATATCGTCAGTGAGCAACGTATGGAGGTTGCCCTTGCGGTCCAGCGCCCTCACCTCGACGACGCGCTCGCGGGTCTCCACGCCGTTGGCGCCGGCGTTCATCCTGAGCGCGCCGCCAATGGCGCCGGGGATGCCGTGGTAGAAATGGAAGCCGCCGATACCGGCCTCATAGGCAACCGCTGCGAGACGCTTGTCGGGCGTAGCAGCGCCCGCCTTGATGCCGATCGACGAAACAACTTCGGCCTCGCCGAACCCTTTGGCCGAGAGCCTGACGACGAAGCCCGGAATGCCGCCGTCGCGCACCAGAAGGTTCGAGCCGACGCCGACCACCGTGACCGGCACCTCTTCCGGCACCGCGCGCAGGAAGGCCGCGAGGTCTTCCTCGTCGGCCGGCTGGAACAGCGCCTCGGCCAGACCGCCGGCCCGGAACCAGGTGATCTTGTCCATCTCCGCGTTCGGCGTGATACGGCCGCGCAGGCCGGAAAGCTTGTCGCCGAGCTTGTCGATCAGGTCCTGGCCACGCATCATGAGGGCGTCCCACCCAGTTCCTTGGGCAGCGCATAGGCCCATTGCGTGATGTTACCGGCACCGAGGAAGACGACGAAATCGCCGGGCTTGGCAAGCTCGCGAATGACTGGCGCGATCGCCGCCGCGCCATCGATATAGCGCGCGTCGCGATGGCCGCCGGAGCGGATGCGCGACACCAGTGCGTCGGAGGTCACGCCTTCGATGGGCTCCTCGCCGGCCGCATAGACTGGCGCCACCATCACCGTGTCGGCGTCGTTGAAGCAGACCGAGAACTCATCGAAGAGATCGTGCAGGCGGGTGAAGCGATGCGGCTGCGCGATGGCGATCACACGCCCTTTGGTCGCGCTGCGAGCCGCCTTCAGCACCGCCGCGATCTCGACCGGATGGTGGCCGTAATCGTCGAACACCTCGACGCCGTTCCACGAACCGGTATGGGTGAAGCGCCGCTTGACGCCGGCGAAGGACGACAGGCCCTTCTTGATCGCCTCGGCCGAGAGGCCAAGCTCATGCGCCACCGCGATCGCCGCCGTCGCGTTGGAGACGTTGTGCCGGCCCGGCATCGGCAGGCGCAGGTCCTTTATCGAAGTCGTGCCCCGCCCCTTGCGATCGCGGATCACGACATCGAATTCGGAGATCGCGCCCTGCATGCGGTGGTTGGTGAAGCGCACATCGGCCTGCGCGTTCTCGCCATAGGTGATGACGCGGCGGTCCTCGATGCGGCCGACCAGCGCCTGTACTTCCGGGTGGTCGGTGCACATCACGCCGAAGCCGTAGAACGGCACGTTCTCGACGAACTGACGGAAGGCCTCGCGCACCTTGTCGAAGCTGCCATAGTGGTCGAGATGCTCGGGATCGATGTTGGTGACGACGGCGATGTCGGCCGGCAGCTTCAGGAAGGTGCCGTCGCTCTCGTCGGCTTCGACCACCATCCACTCACCATCGCCCATGCGCGCATTGGTGCCATAGGCGTTGATGATGCCGCCATTGATGACGGTCGGGTCGAGCCCGCCAGCGTCGAGCAGCGTCGCCACCATGGAGGTGGTCGTCGTCTTGCCATGCGTGCCACCGATGGCAACGGCCTGACGGAAGCGCATCAGTTCCGCCAGCATCTCGGCTCGGCGGACGATCGGCAGCAACTTTTCGCGCGCGGCTTTCAGTTCCGGGTTGGACTTCTTGATCGCGGTCGAAACGACCACGACTTCGGCGTCGCCGAGATTCTCGGCCTTGTGGCCGACGAAGCATTCGATGCCCTTGTCGCGCAGCCGCTGCACATTGGCGCCGTCAGCCTGGTCGGACCCTTGCACCTTGTAGCCGAGATTGTGCAGCACCTCGGCGATGCCGCTCATGCCGATGCCGCCGATGCCGATGAAATGCACAAGGCCGATCGTCTGCGGCATCTTCATGCGCGCGTCCTCCTGTAGTCCGAAACCGTTTTGCCGGACGCAATAGCCTCTGTCAGATCGGCGAGCAACCGCGCCGCGTTCGGTTTCCCGGCCGAGCGGGCGGCGGCGGCCATGGTCGCCAGCCGGTTCGGGTCCTTCATCAGCCCACCGACCAGCTCGGCGATCCGCTCCGCCGACAGCGTCGATTGCGGGTGGAGCTCGGCCCCGCCGGCGGCGGCAAGGGCCGCGGCATTCGCTGCCTGGTCGTGATCGAGCGCGTGCGGATAAGGCACCAGCAGCGCCGGCCTGCCGATGACGGCGATTTCCGAAACGGTCGAGGCGCCGGAGCGTGACATCACCAGATGCGCCGCCCCCATGCGCGCCGCCATGTCGGTGAAGAAGGGCGAAACCTGGACGTCGACGCCGAGTTTGGCATAGGCGGCCTTCACCCTCGCCACATCCTCGGCGCGCGCCTGCTGGGTGATCGCCAGCCGCTTGCGCAGATCTTCCGGCAAAAGCGCGATCGCCGCCGGAACCGCATCGGAAAAGAACTGCGCGCCCTGGCTGCCGCCGAACACCAGGAAACGGAACGGCTCGCCCCCGTTCGACGCCAAATACGGCGTCTTCGCGGCCTCCAGTACCTGCGGCCTGACCGGATTGCCGGTGGTCACCGTCTTTGCGCCGTCAGCGCTGGCGCCCTCCGGCAGGAAGCCGCCGGCAATCGCATCCACGCGGCTGGCAAGCGCCTTGTTGGCGCGGCCCATGACGGCGTTCTGCTCATGGATCAGCGTCGGCACTCTTCGCCTTGTCGCCGCGTAGAGCGGCGGCAGCGTCGGATAACCGCCGAAGCCGACGACCGCCTCCGGCTTGATCCTGGCGATGATCCGTCCCGCTTCGCGCACGCCCTGCCAGATTTTCCAGAAGGCCGAGATCACGGCGACCGGATTCCTCGATCCCAGCGTCGCCGAGGCGATCGCGTGGATGTCGGCGGCGGGAAACTGGCCGGAATAACGCTTGGCGCGCCGGTCGGTGGCGAGATGCACCTTCCAGCCGCGTTCGATCAGCTCATGCGCCAGCGCCTCGGCCGGAAACAGATGTCCGCCCGTTCCGCCGGCTGCAAGCAGGATCACACCCTTTGCCATCCTGCCTCATTCCGCCGGCATTGCGCGCTGCGAGAGGACGAAGCCCATCTGCTTGCGCTTCTCCGGACGCTTGCGAGTCAATGCGAGCACCATGCCCATCGAGACGGCGATGGCGATCTGCGAGGAGCCGCCATAGGAGATGAAGGGCAGCGTCATGCCCTTGGCCGGCATCAGTTGCAGGTTCACGCACATATTGATGGCCGATTGCAGGCCGAAGACGGTGACGAGGCCGCCAACCGCGTAGCGGGTGAAATCGTCCTGCTCCTTGAGCGCGATGCTCAAGCCGCGCAGCACGATGAAGGCGAAGATCGACATGATGAAGAAGCACATGATGAGGCCGAACTCCTCGCCCGCGACCGAGAAGACGAAGTCGGCGTGGCTGTCGGGGATGACCCGCTTCACCGTGCCCTCGCCCGGGCCGACGCCGAACCAGCCGCCATTGATCAGCGCCTCGCGCCCCATATCGACCTGGAAGGTGTCGCCTTCGCCGGTCATGAACTTGTCGATGCGCGCGGCGACGTGCGGAAACACCGTATAGGCCGCGAACACGCCGCCGATGCCGGCAGCGCCCAGTGCTACGATCCAGAACCAGGGCAAGCCGGCCATGAAGAACATCACGCCCCAGGTGCCCAGCACCAGCATGGTCTGGCCGAGATCGGGCTGCGCCACCAGAAGCGAGATGACCAGCGCAAGCAAAAGCATGGCGAACAGATTACCGGGAATGTCGGGCTGGCGCCTGTGCTCCGCAAAGAGCCAGGCGCAGATGATGACGAAGGCCGGTTTCAGGAACTCGGACGGCTGGATGGAAAGCCCGGCGAGCGACACCCAGCGCCGCGCCCCCTTTACCTCGACGCCGATGTAGAGCACCGCCACCATCAGCACCAGCATGATGCAGATCATCACCAGCGACATGCGCCTTATCTGCCGCGCCTCCAGGAAAGAGACCGCCAGCATCACGACAAGCGCCGGGATGGTGAAGATGATCTGGCGCGTGGCGAAGTGGAAGCTGTCGAGGCCGATGCGCTCGGCCACCGCCGGACTTGCGGCGAAAGACAGCACGATACCCAGTCCCATCAGCGACAGGAATGCCGCCAGGAACCAGCGATCGATCGTCCACCACCAGGTGGCGACAGGACTTTTGTCGAGACGGCTTTGCATCAACGTGGCCCTCCGATGGGTTTCACACCATCAATAGCAGTCGCAGCTTGCCTGAAGGCTTCGCCGCGAACTTCGAAATTCTTGAACTGGTCGAAACTGGCGCAAGCCGGCGAAAGCAGCACCACGGCCTCGCCGCCGGTGTCCTTCGCCGCGTCGGCGGCGGCATGCTCCACCGCCGCCGCCAGCGTTCCGGATATCTCGTAAGGCACCGTCTCGCCGAGCGTCGCCGCAAAGGCGGGCGCCGCCTCGCCGATCAAATAGGCCTTGGCGATGCGCGGGAAGAAGCCGCGCAGCGGCTCGATGCCGCCTTCCTTGGGCAGGCCGCCGGCGATCCAGTAGATACGATTGGCGAAGCTCGACAGCGCGGGCGCGGCCGCATCGGCATTGGTCGCCTTGGAATCGTTGACGAACAGCACGTGGTCCTTGCGGCCGACCTGCTCCATGCGGTGCGCCAGCCCGGGGAAGCTTTCGAGCCCGGCCTGGATCTCGCCGAGATCGAGCCCGACCTTCAGGCAGGCGACGACGGCGGCCAGCGCATTCTGCGCATTGTGCTGGCCGCGCAGCGAGCCGATGCCTTCGAGGAAGGCGACGCGGCTGTAGCGGCCATGCACGGCTTCCATCAGATTGGTGCCGTCGGCGAAATAGCCGTCGGTCAGTGGCAGGCGCTTGGAAATGCGGATGACCTGCCGGCCGGCGCGCTCCAGGCGGTCGGCGATCTGGGCGCACCAGGAATCGTCGACGCCGATGATCGCGATGTCTGAGCCGGCAACCAGCCTTTCCTTGATCGAGGCGTAATGCGCCATCGTGCCGTGCCGGTCGAGATGGTCCGGCGTCAGGTTGAGTAGGATGCCGGCGGTCGGATTGATCGAAGGCGCGAGATCGATCTGGTAGGACGAGCACTCGACCACATAATGCCGTGTCGGCTCAGGCGGATCGAGCGTCATGATCGCTCGGCCGATATTGCCGCCCATCTGCGTGTCGCGACCCGCCGACTTCAAGACATGCGCCGTCAGCGCCGTCGTCGTGGACTTGCCGTTGGTGCCGGTGATCGCGATGAAGGGTGCTGCCGGCGCGCGGCTGATGCGCTCGCGGCAGAACAGCTCGATATCGCCGATGACCTCGACGCCGGCACCCCGCGCCAGCTCCACCGTCCAATGCGGCTTGGGATGCGTCAGCGGTACCCCTGGCGACAAAACGAAGGCGGCGAAATGCTGCCAGTCGGCAGCGTGCAGATCGCCGGTCGCAATCCCCGCGGCCGCCGCCTTGGCGACGCTGTCCGGATTGTCGTCCCAGGCCAGCACCTCGGCGCCCCCCGCGATCAGCGCATGCGCGGTGGCGATCCCCGAGCCGCCAAGCCCGAAGAGCGAAACGCGTTTGCCTGAAAAGGAAAAGGCGGGGATCAAGCGGGTGCCCTATCTCAGCTTGAGGGTGGAGAGGCCGACCAGCGCCAGGATGACGGCAATGATCCAGAAGCGGATCACCACCTGGCTTTCGGTCCAGCCGAGCTTTTCGAAATGGTGATGGATCGGCGCCATCAGGAAGACGCGCTTGCCGGTCATCTTGAAATAGCCGACCTGGATGATGACCGACAGGATCTCGACCACGAACAGGCCGCCGACGATAACCAGTACGATCTCGTGCTTGGTGGCGACCGCGATGGTGCCGATCAGCCCGCCCATCGCCAGCGAACCGGTGTCGCCCATGAAGATCGCGGCCGGCGGCGCGTTGAACCAGAGGAAGCCGAGGCCGGCGCCGATCACCGCGCCGAGCACGACGGCGAGCTCGCCGGTGCCGGGCACGAAATGGATCTGCAGATATTCGGCGAAGACCGCGTTGCCCGAAAGATAGGCGATGACGCCGAAGGACGCCGCCGCGATCATGATCGGCACGATCGCCAGGCCGTCGAGGCCGTCGGTCAGGTTCACCGCATTGCCGGCGCCGACGATGACGAAGCAGGAGAACGGGATGAAGAACCAGCCGAGGTTGACGAGGAATTCCTTGGCGAAGGGGAAGGTCAGCGACGACGAGAACGGGGCTTGGCCGTTATGCATGATCACCCAAGCCGCGATGGCCGCGATGACGAACTCGATCGCCAGCCTCGCCTTGCCGGAGAAGCCCAGATGCGACTGCTTGGTGACCTTGAGATAGTCGTCGTAAAAGCCGATCGAGCCGAAGCCGACGGTGACCAGCAACACGACCCAGACATAGATGCTGGAAAGGTTTGCCCATAAGAGCGACGAACCGATGATGCCGGACAGGATCATCAGCCCGCCCATGGTCGGCGTTCCGGCCTTCTTGAAATGGGTCTGCGGGCCGTCGGCGCGGATCGGCTGGCCCTTGCCTTGCCGGATACGCAGCGAATTGATGATCGTCGGCCCGAAGATGAAGACGATCAGCGCCGACGTGATCAGCGCGCCGCCGGTGCGAAAAGTGATGTAGCGGAAGACGTTGAAGAACGAGATCTTGTCCGCGAAATCGACGAGCAGTGTGAACATGGTCTTTCCGTCCCCCGGAATCCGACCTAGGTCGGCTTAATGTTTGTGGCTTCCGCCGGAAATTTGCCGAGCAATGCCTCGACCAGCTTTGAAAACCCGATGCCTTTCGACGATTTGACCATCACCACGTCGCCGGGCCTGAGCGCGGAGATCACGACCGGCTTCAGTTCTTCCGCTTCCGATCGATACTCGGTTGCGATGTCTGACGGCAGGACGTCGGCCAGCGCCTGCATTTCCGGCCCGCCGAGAAAGACGTTGCGCGTGCCCGTGCCGACGATCAGCCCGGCAAGCGCCGCGTGGAGCTTGGCCGAATGGCTGCCGAGTTCCAGCATGTCTCCGAGCACCGCGATGCGCCGGCCCTCGCCCGAGACAGGCGTGGCGTTGAGCAGCGCCATGGCCGCCGCCATCGACGCCGGATTGGCGTTGTAGCTCTCGTCGATCAGCGTGATCGGCCCGTTGGGATGATGCAGGACATGGCGCCGGCCCCGCCCGCGCTCGGCCGAAAGATCGGCGAGCGCGGCCGCGACCTTGTCGAGATCGGCACCGACCAATTGCGCGGCGCCGAGCACGGCCAGCACGTTCTGCACGATATGGCGGCCAGGCGCCCCGACACGGGCGGTCAGGTCCTTCTTGCCGATCTTGACGGCGATGTCGGAATGGTCGGCATAAAGCTCGCAGCCGACAAGGCGGAAGGCTGAGCGGGGATTTTCGCCGAAGCCGAAGACATGCTCGACTCCCGCCTCTTTCGCCATTTTCCCGAGCAGCTTCCAGCGTGGATCGTCGCGGTTGAGCAGCGCGGCGCCGCCGGGCTCGATGCCCTCGAAAATCTCGGCCTTGGCCATGGCGATCTCGTCGAGATTCTTGAAGAAGCCGAGATGGGCGGCGGCGATGATCGTCACGATGGCGACGTGCGGCCTGACCATCTTGACCAGCGGCCTGATCTCGCCCGGATGGTTCATGCCGATCTCGAAGACCGCGTAGTCGCAGTCCTGCGGCATGCGCGCCAGCGTCAGCGGCACGCCCCAATGGTTGTTGAACGACTGCGCCGAGGCGTGCACCTTGCCGACCGCCGACAGCACATGGCGCAGCGCTTCCTTGGTGGTCGTCTTGCCGGCCGAGCCCGTGACCGCGATGATCCTGGCCTTCGAGCGGGCGCGGGCAGCCACGCCGAGCTTCTCGAGAGCCGCAAGCACGTCCTGCACGACGATCATCGGCGCCGTCAGCCGACCGAGCGAGGGCAGCTTGCCCTCGGCGACGACCAGCACGGCCGCTCCGGCCTTGACCGCCGCGGTCGCGAAATCATGGCCGTCCATCGCCTCGCCCTTGATGGCGAAGAAGGCGTCTCCGGGCGCAAGGCTGCGGCTGTCGATCGAAATGCCGGTGATGCCCTCCGGCAGCGAGCCGATCGGCCTGCCGCCCATGGCTTCGACCAGCGCTTCCGACGTCCACAGCAAACTCATGCGGCGCGCTCCTTGAGCGCCTCGCGCACTTCCTCATGGTCGGAGAAGTGGAAGGTTTCGGTGCCGACGGTCTGGCCCTCCTCATGCCCCTTGCCGGCGACGATGAGCGTATCGCCGGCGCGAAGCATCGCAACCGCCTCGTGGATTGCCTTGCGGCGATCGCCGATCTCGATGGCGCCCGGCGCCGCTGCGAGGATCGCCGCGCGGATCGTTTCGGGCACTTCCGTGCGCGGGTTGTCGTCGGTGACGATGACGATATCGGCGAGCCGCGTCGCGATCTCGCCCATGATCGGCCGTTTTCCCCGATCGCGATCGCCACCGCAGCCGAACACCACGACCACGCGACCCGTGGTGAAAGGCCGCACCGAGCTCAGCACATTCTCCAGCGCATCGGGCTTGTGCGCGTAGTCGACATAAACGGGGGCGCCGGCGGCGGTGGTGCCGACGAGGTCGAGCCGGCCCGGCGCGCCCTGCAATTTTTCCAACGCCGCCAGGGCTTTGTCCGCGGGCGTTCCGGTCGAGATGGCAAGGCCGGCCGAGACCAGCGCGTTGGCAATCTGGAAATCGCCGGCCAAAGGCAGGTCGACCTCATGCAGCACGCCGTCCGCCACGACCTCGGCGCGCTGGCGATGGCGCTCATGCTCGACCCGCTTGAGTGTCAGGAAATCGCCATGGCGACCGACGGTCAACACCTTAAGCCCCGCCGCCTTTGCGGCCTTGATCGTGGGCTCCGACCACGGGTCGTCGGCAAAGACGATGGCGGGCGCGCCCTTCGGCAACAGCGTGTCGAACAGGCGCAGCTTGGCGCGGTGATAATCCTCGATCGTCGGATGATAATCCATGTGGTCGCGGCCGAGATTGGTGAAAGCGCCGGCCGCGAGCTTCACGCCGTCGAGGCGGCGCTGGTCGAGACCGTGGCTCGAGGCTTCCATCGAGGCGTGGGTGACGCCTGCATCCGCCAGTTCCTTGAGCAGTCGGTGCAGCGCCACCGGATCGGGCGTCGTCAGTGAGCCATATTCGTTGCGGCCGGGCGCAACGACACCGGTCGTGCCGATCGAAGCGGCGACAAAACCCGCCTGCTCCCAGATCTGGCGGGTGAAGGCGGCGACGGATGTCTTGCCGGCGGTGCCGGTGACGGCGACCATGGTCTCCGGCTGGCGTCCGAAGAAGCGCGCCGCGCTGAGCGCCAGCGCCAGGCGCGGATCATCGACGGCAAGAACCGGTACCGACAGACCGGAGACGGTCGCGCCCCTGCCGGTGACGATCGCCGCGGCCCCTCGGGCCGCGGCATCGACGGCATAGGTCGATCCGTCGGCCTTGCTGCCGGCAAGGGCGAAGAAGACGACGCCGGTCTTGACCGAGCGGGAATCGGAGGAAAGTCCGGTCACCTCCAGATCGCGGGAAGCTGTTCCCTCGACAGGCAGGATACCGGCTAGATCTTTTAGATGCATTGAGTCCCGTTCACCGCAACAAAATAGCGCGCAGTTGCCGGCGCGCCGCAAGAATCACTGATAGGAAACCAGCGTTGCACCATTTTCATGGCTGAAATCTGGCTTCACGCCAAGCATGGCGGCCGCGCGTCTGATGATGTTGCCGGCCATAACCCCCGCATTGTTGGCGGCGACGTCGGTCATCCCGGGCTTCTCCGGATGCGGAGCGTCGGCGATCGTGAACACCAGAAATTGCGGATCGTCCATCGGGAAGGCGGCGACGAAGGTGTTGAAATTCAAGTCCTTGGAGTAGCGGCCGTTGATGACCTTCTCGGCCGTTCCGGTCTTGCCGCCAACCCGGTAGCCGGGGACCCTGGCATTTCTGGCCGAGCCCTTCTCGGCGTTCAGCGTATAGAGATAGCGCATGCCTTCGACCGTCTTGTCGCTGACCACTTTCTTGGCGACCGCCATGGCATCCTGCTCGCTGCGCACCAGGAATGTCGGCTCGATCAGATAGCCCTGCATCAGCGCCGCGCAGCCGACGGCGGCCTGCAGCGGCGTCGTCGACACGCCGTGGCCGAAGGCGATGGTGAACGAGTTGACCTGTTTCCAGACCTTGGGTTCGGTCGGGCGCGCGACTTCCGGCAGTTCGGTCTGCATCCTGTCCAGAATACCGAGGCGGTGCAGGAATTCGCGGTGCCCCTCGATGCCGACCAGTTCGGCCTCCCTGGCTGACCCGATGTTGGACGAATAGAGGAACACTTCCGGCAGCGACAGCACCCGGTTCTTGCCGTGGAAATCGTGGATGGCCTGATGGCCGACCCGGATCGGATGCGACGCGTCGAAGCGGCTGTTCATCGTCGCCTTGCCGGAATCGAGCGTCATGGCCGAGGTGAAGCTCTTGAAGGTCGAGCCCATCTCGTAGAGACCGGCCGACATACGGTTCAGCCGGTCTTTTTCCTGGGCGTTGTACGGATTGTTCGGGTCGAAGTCCGGCACCGAGGCCATGGCCATCACTTCGCCCGTCTTGATGTTCAGCACGACGGCGCCGGCGCCCAGTGCGCGATAGCGCTCCAGGCCGGCGGCGATTTCGTCGCGCACCACATGCTGGACGCGCAGATCGATCGAAAGCTTGACCGGCTTGAGATCCTTGGCCACGGCCAGCCCCGACGCCTGCAGGTCGCTCAGCCCCTGCTCGTCGATATACTTCTCCATGCCGGAGATGCCCTGGTTGTCGATGTTGGTGAGGCCGACGATGTAGGACGACGTCTCGCCGCTCGGATAGAAGCGGCGCTTTTCGGTGCGGAAGCCGAGGCCGGGGACACCCAGCGCCATGATGTCGGATTGCTGCTTCGGCGTCAGCTGCCGCTGCAGCCAGACGAAGCCGGCGCCACTCTTGAGCTTGCGATAGGTCTGCTCGTAATCGATCTCCGGCAACACCGCCGACAATTTCTCGATCGCTTCGTCGGCATCGACGATACGGCGCGGCTCGGCAAACAGCGACGCCGTCTTGATGTCGGTCGCCAGGACCTCGCCATTGCGATCCACGATATCCGGACGCGATGCCGTGACCCGGTTCTCCGGGCCGCCGGAAAGATCGGGATTCTGCATGCCGAGATAGACGAGCCTGCCGGCAATGGTCGAATAGATGGTGAAGAACACCGCCATCGTCATGACGATGCGCGTCCTTGCCTTGCCGCCAGTCGCCTTGCGCGCGGCGTCGACGACGATCGAGCCATCCTCCGCCTGCTTCTTCCGGCGCTTCAGCAGGCCGCCGATCCTTGGAAGCCCGCCGATCATTGAACGGTGCTCCCGGTGACCACCGGATCCTTGCCTTCAGATGGCTCCTTCCCCGAATTGTCGGCCATGCCGCCAAGCCGCTGCGAGGAGAGGTCCTCGATGGTCAGGGGTTTCACGGGGATGTCGTCGAGGCTGCCGATCTGGTGCGCGTTGACCGGTTCGAGGCCGAGCTGGCTCTTATAGACATCGGCAAGCTTCTGCAGCCGCGACGGCTGGGTGAGCAGACTCCAGTCTGCCTTGAGGAGATCGATCGTTTCTTCCTCGTAGTGGATCTGCGCCTGGATCTTCTGCACAGCCGCCTGTTGCTCTTCGGCTTCGCGCTTCGTCTTGTAGGTCAGGGCGGCGGCCGAGACCATGACGGCGATCAGGACTATGTCGCTGGTACGAAACACGTGCTCACCTCTCTCCCGGCCGCTCGACGGCGGGAAGCTTTGGAAGGCCGAAAATCGAAAAGTCCCCGGCGCGCGCCGGGGCATCGGTGCGTATCGCCGCGCGCAGCCTGGCCGAGCGCGCGCGCGGATTGGCCTCCGTCTCGGCCTCTCCCGGCGTCACGCCGCCGCCGGCCTTGCGGAAGGTGGCAATGCGCACGGGCGCGTCGGGCATATGCCGCGAGCCGCTGGCTGCTTCGGAACGGTCGGCGATGAAGCGCTTGACGATGCGGTCTTCCAGCGAATGGAACGTCACCACGGCGAGCCGCCCGCCGGGTTTCAGCGCCCGCTCGGCGGCCAGCAGCGCTCTTGCCAGCTCGCCAAGCTCGTCATTGACGAAGATGCGCAGCGCCTGAAAGACGCGCGTGGCGGGATGGATCTTGTCCTTCGGCCCTCTTCCGATATGCGTTTCGATGGCGTCGGCGAGATCGAGCGTGCGTTCGAACAGCTTCTTCTCGCGCCGGCTTTCGATCATGCGCGCGATGCGGCCGGCATGGCGCTCTTCGCCGAGAAAGCCGAAGATACGCGCAAGGTCGCCCACCTTGAAGGTGTTGACGACATCGGCGGCGGAGAGACCCGCCTGCGCCATGCGCATGTCGAGCGGCCCGTCGGCGCGAAAGGAAAAGCCCCGCTCCGCCTGGTCGAGCTGCATGGAGGAAACGCCGATGTCGAGCACCACGCCGTCGGCGCTCTCGACATGCTCGTCCAGCGTCGAGAACGGCGCCTGGACAAGCCTCAACCGGCCGCCTGCCCGTTCTTCGAGCGCCCTGCCCGCCGCGATTGCGTCCGGGTCGCGGTCGATGGCAACGACGGAAGCGCCGCGATCGAGGATGGCGCTGGTGTAGCCGCCGGCGCCGAATGTCCCGTCGACGATCGTCTCGCCGGCCTTCGGCGCGACCGCGTCGAGCACCTCGGCAAGGAGGACCGGAATGTGACGGGCCAGTCCGCCAACGGCGTGAGGGTCATCGCCGTGGCCAGCCATCATTCCGATCGCTCCCCGGGCTTCGTCCCCTGCCGAAGCTGCAAAAGCCTGGCCCGCGCCTGCGCCCCATAGGCGGCAAGCCGTCCCGGCTCCCAGACTTGAAAGAAATTGCCGCGGCCGACAAAGGCCACCTCGTTCGAGATGCCCGTATGCTCGCGGATGAAATCGGTCATGGTGATGCGGCCGTCCTGGTCCAGCTTCAGAAACGTCCCGTCGCCATGGCAGAAGAACGACATGTCGTCCGCCGTCTGCAGGAACGGGTCCTCCAGCGCGATCCGCTGCTCGTAGCGGTCGAGCAGGTCGAGCCCACCGACATCCATCGCCGACAGGTCCAGGCAGCGCAGCGCGTAGAGTTCCGAATAGCCGCGTTTCTGCACCACGGCGCGGAAATGCGCCGGAACGGACACCCGCCCCTTCGCATCGATCCTGCTCACGGTGTTCGACAGAAACCGGTCCAATAGACTCTACAGCCGCTGGCGCCGCTGCACCCCTCATGTTGTTCTCCGCGCCCTCGCCGCGCTTGCGGCAAATCGCTTCATTCACCGGGGCGAAAATCGACAAACGCGCAGCCGCCGCGGCTGCCCGATTGGCGTACGCTTCACCCTGACGCGGAACGAAAGCTTGATGATGCGAATGGGATATCATGGGGCACTATGGGCGTCAACGGGAATAGGTATCACAAACACGCGCACTACAACCACAAAGCGCAGGCTGAAGGCACGTCTCGTCTTTATCCTCTATTAAGCCTAACGAAGCGTTTAGAGCCCTCTGGCCCAAAAAGACGCGGCTTGATGCGCACAGCCGGCGCGCATAGCGTCCGTTGAGGTTTTCTGCCCTAACCAAGGATCCAACTGATGTCCGACACTGCGAAGTCACGCGCCGCGACACTTGCCCATCTGCGCAGCGCCGATTTCGCCAAGGGTGATCCCATCCCCTTGCCGCTGACCATGGCCTCGATCTTCCACGCGCCGGGCGACGCGACGGGCTTCGATCAATACGGCCGCTTCAGCAACCCGACCTGGCATGCGGTCGAGCACGCGCTTGGCCATCTGGAAGATGCGCAATGCGTCGCCTTCCCGTCAGGAATGGCCGCGATATCCGCGGCTTTCTTCGCGCTCGTCAAATCGGGCGACCGCATCCTCTTGCCGTCGGACGGCTATCACACGACGCGGGCCTTGGCCGAGCGTTTCCTGAAACCGCTCGGCGTCGCCTATGACGAGAGGCCGACGGCAAGCATGCTCGATGGCGGCTTCGCCGGCTACCGGGCGGTCTTCATCGAAAGTCCGTCGAACCCGCGACTGGACATTTGCGACATCACCGCCGTCGCCAAGGCCGTCCATGTGCAAGGGGGGACCTTGATCGTCGACAACACGACGATGACGCCCTTCGGCCAGCGCCCGCTTGATCTTGGCGCCGACATCGTGGTCTCGGCCGACACCAAGGCGATCAATGGCCATTCCGACGTGCTCTTCGGCCATGTCGCCAGCCGCGATCCGGACATTGTCTCCAGGGTGAAGGATTGGCGCGAGACGGCCGGCGGCATCCCCGGTCCGTTCGAGGCCTGGCTCGTGCATCGCGGCCTCGAAACGCTGGAAGTGCGTTTCGACCGCATGTGCTCGTCGGCCGAAACGATCGCGCGCCGCCTGAAGGACCATCGCGCCGTCAGCGGCCTGCGCTTTCCGGGTCTCGAAGGCGATGCCTCGCACAATCTGGCGCGCGCCCAGATGGAGCGCTTCGGCTTCCTGATTTCCTTTGAACTCGCCTCCGAAGAACAGGCCGAGGCGTTCATCGACGGCTGTCGGCTTATCGAAGCGGCAACGTCCTTCGGCGGCGTGCATACGTCGGCCGAACGGCGCTCGAAACGCGGTGACGCCGTGCCCCCGGGCTTCGTTCGCCTGGCGATCGGCTGCGAGCCGGTCGAGGAACTTTGGCAGGCGATCGAGGCGTCCCTGGACAAAGTCGCCAGCTGAGCAATCCTCTGCTCACGCCCGATGCCTCACCTTGAATCAAAAGGCACGCCTTCCGGCGTAACCTTCTGATTTCGTGCCGCTACCGCGATTTGAAAAATGCCAGCTGGCCTGTAAGCCGGGTTCTGTATGGCCCTCGCCTTGCGGCGAGAACGTGGCGGCCATTCATCTTGGGCGCATGTTGCCATGCGCCTCACGCAACCTACCCGGACGGTGGGCCGGAAACAGCCCTCGAAGGTTTCCCCTCGCACCGCCCCTATTCGGTTTTGCTCCCGGTGGGGTTTGCCCTGCCGCTTCTGTTGCCAGTCGCGCGGTGGGCTCTTACCCCACCCTTTCACCCTTGCCCCGGCAATGCCGTGGCGGTTTGCTTTCTGTGGCACTTTCCCTGGGGTCGCCCCCGCCGGCCGTTAGCCGGCACCGTGTCTCCATGGAGCCCGGACTTTCCTCACCCGCAACCTTTCGGTTCTCGCGGGTGCGGCCGCCCGGCCAGCTGGCAAGCGCGTATAAAGGGATTCCCGCCCGAAAACGCAAACGAAAAAGCGTCCGGATGCGCGGCGGTTTGGGACAACGACGCGCATGAAGCAGAACACGCGTTGCCCAAATCCACTTCGGTAGGCCGGTTTAAGCCGGCGAACCCAGCGCCGCCATCTGCACCTTCACCTTGCTGCAATAGGCGGCCGAAACCGGATTCATCCGCCTGGCGCCGTGACCGGCATTGTATTTCAGGATTGTGCCGCACGTGGTGCCGCCGCCGAGACCCTGCGCCATCGCAAGATACTTCATGCCGAATTTGATGTTGGTGTCGGGATCGAACAGCCCCTTGGTCGAACCGGTATAACCCATCATGCGCGCCGTGGCCGGCTTGATCTGCATGAGGCCGATCTCGCCGGCGCTGCCGACCATGCTCGGCCTGTAGTTGCTTTCGATCTTGATGACGGCTTTGGCCAGCGACACCGGCACGCCGTAGCTTGCGGCATAGCGGGCAACGATCGCCGAATATTGGCCGCCGCCGGCCGCAGCGGGTGCCGCCAGGGCGATCTTGCCGGGGTTGATAGAAGCGGTCGTGGTGAGATCGATCGCCTTTCTGCCGCGTTTGGCGCGCTTAGCCGTCGATTTCGCCGCCCTGGTCGCGGCGGCCTTCAGCACCTTTGCCGGGGCTCTCTTGATCTTTGGCGTTTTGCCCGGTGCAGCCTTGGTCGTTGTGGGGGCAGCGGCAAGGCCATTGTCCGCCCGAAGGCTTAAAGGGGCGCTGCTTGCCGGATTGAAGGCAAAACTTATCACTACGGCAGCAACAGCTGCCGCTACAACGGTCAATTTTTGCATGTAGTCCTGTTCTGTTAGAACCGCGCGAAGAACTTCTCGCAGTTGTGCCAATTCAACGTCGGATCATCCGGGGAGGATAGATGTCCGACGACTTGCGGAAGTGGCATTTGAAGGCGGAATTGGCGGCAATGAAGGCGGCGCAATTCACTTTAAGTGACAGATTGTAACTTAAGAAACTTGCCGCGATTGTTTGACGGAGGCTGCCTCTACGGAAGCGAGGAGCCTATGCAGCGTGCGTATCGTCGAATTATCCGCCACGCCATCCACCAACCGCCGGCGGAAATGCCGCTGGAACGCCGCCACCGCGATTTCCGTCTGCCGGTCGTAAATACCCGATATCTCGACACCATAGCCATAGAGCGCCAGCATCGACTGCAGCGCCTCGACATCGGCGCCGGTATCGCCGGCCTTGAGTGCGGCGCCGGGCTTTATAGGCGCCGCCGGCACGAGGTGGCCGACGCCCGCCACGAACAGCGCCTTCCACGGAAATTTTTCGCCAGGGTCCACTTTGCGGCCCGGGGCCACGTCCGAATGGGCGAGCACCCTTGCCGCGGGGATCGAATAACGGCCCACGATGCCCGCGCACAACTCGATCACGGCATCGATCTGCCGTTTCGGGAAGGCCTTGTAGCCCAGCGAATGCCCAGGGTTGACGATCTCGATGCCGACCGACCAGGAGTTGATGTCGGTACGCCCGAGCCAGGAACTCTTGCCGGCATGCCACGCCCGGTCGCTCTCGCGTACCATCTGGACGATGCGGCCGTCCTCATGAACGAGATAATGCGAGGACACTTCGCTCGCCGGATCGCACAGCCACGCCTCGGCGCCGGCCCCGCTTGCCATGCCGGTATAATGCAGCACGATCATGTCGGGTCGAAGCGTCTCGCGGCGCGGACCGAAATTCGGCGACACCCGGACCTCGGCACCCGGCTGGTCGGGCAGGAACCCGCTCATACGTGTCTGAGGCCCCGCTCGATGATCTCATAGGCGGCGTTGATCGCCGCGACCCTGGTCGTGGCGATCTTGATGAATTCCTGTGGCAAGCCGCGTGCGATCAGCCTGTCGGGATGATTGTCCGAGATGAGCTTGCGGTAGCGTTTCCTGATCTCCTCGAACGGCTTGCCGCGCTCGATCCCCAGAACGACATAGGGGTCGGCGGCGCCGAGATCGACGTGCCGCGACAGGATCGCTTCGTAATGCGCCTCGTCGATCCGGAAAATCTCGGCTATGCGATGCAGGAACTGGCCCTCATGCTCATGAATCAGGCCATCCGCCTTGGCGATATGGAACAGACCGTCGAGGATATCTTCCAGCATCATGCAGTTGGCATGGCCGGACCCGCAGAGCTGCGCCATGCGCTGGGCATAGATCTCGAAGCCCGCGACGTCCTGCTTGGCGATGTCGTAAAGCCGCGCCACGTTGCGTGTCTCGCTCGGCGGCACTTCGAAGATTTCCTGGAAGGCACGCACCTCATCCTGCGTGACTATGCCGTCGGCCTTGGCCATCTTGGCCGAGAGCGCGATCATGGCCACGGAGAAGGCCACGCGCCGGCGCAGGTCCGGGTCGCCCGAAAACACGGTGCGCACGGCTTCGACGACATCCGCGACGCCCGAGGACGCCGACGACGAAACGCGAGCGATGAAGTCGCCAAGACGGTCCCAAATCGACATGTCGGCTTCATAGTGCGAACCGGGCGGTTCTATCAAGCCGGGACGATGCCGCAGGCGACCCGCGCTGCGCGGGATCGAGGGCGAAAACGGACGAAAAAGGAAGGCCGGCGAAGCCGGCCTTCCTCGATACTGTCAGTCAGGCTCTTACTGCGCGGGCGCGGCAGGAGCCGGATTTGTTGCCGGAGCCGGTTCAGCGGGCTTCGAGGCGTCGGGCGAAGCCGGCTTCATGGGCTGCTCGTTGGCCGGCGGATTGGTGCTTTGCGTGGTGGTATTGTCGGTGCCGGTGCCACTGTCGCTGCAAGCCGCGACCCCCAGCAGGGCGAGCGCCGAAACAGACGCCAGAATGAGCTTCTTCATGGTATCTCTCCTTCAACAGACGCTCACATTTCGGTGAGCGGTCGCAAGGGAAATGCGTCAGCAGGCCCGCCGGTTTCGTAACGTTGCATTTCCATGTGTAACATCATCAACTTGCGATTGCTGGCGCCGAAATCCCGAACTAACAGAACATACGCTCGAAGATATGATGGATAAGCAGAATGCCGGTAGCCGCAGGGACTGGGAAATGGGACTTCTGGATCGACCGCGGCGGCACCTTCACCGACGTCATCGGTCGTGACCCGCAAGGCCGGCTGCACCCTCGAAAACTTCTGTCCGAAAATCCCGAGGCCTACGCTGACGCCGCCATCCAGGGCATCCGCGACCTGTTGGGGTTGAAGGCCGGCGCCGCCATTTCCGCCGGCGCGATCGGCGACGTCAAAATGGGCACGACCGTTGCCACCAATGCGCTGCTCGAGCGCAAGGGCGACCGCGTCCTGCTGCTCATCAGCAAGGGTTTTCGCGATGCCTTGCGCATCGCCTACCAGGCGCGGCCGGACATCTTCGCCAAGGAGATTATCCTGCCGGAGCAGCTTTACGAGCGCGTCATCGAGATCGACGAGCGCGTGCGCGCCGACGGCTGCGTCGAGCGGCTGCTCGACATCGCGGCCTGCCGCCCGGCGATCGAGCAGGCCAAAGCCGACGGCATCGACGCGGTCGCCATCGTCTTCCTGCATGCCTGGAAATATCCGGATCACGAAAAGGCCGTGGCAAAAGTCTGCCGCAACATCGGCTTCAGCCAGATATCGGTCTCTCACGAGGTCTCGCCGCTCATCAAGCTGGTCGGCCGCGGCGACACCACCGTGGTCGACGCCTATCTGTCGCCGATCCTGTCGCGCTATGTGCAGCGGGTAGCCGGCGAACTTGGCGCCGGACCGCGCCTGATGTTCATGATGTCGTCGGGCGGTCTTACCGCCGCCGACCTGTTCCAGGGCAAGGACGCGCTGCTGTCCGGCCCGGCGGGCGGGGTCGTCGGCATGGTCGAGACGGCGAAGCTCGCCGGCTTCGAAAAGGTCATCGGCTTCGACATGGGCGGCACCTCGACCGACGTCGCACATTATGACGGCGAATACGAACGCGCCTTCGACACCGAGGTCGCCGGCGTGCGCATCCGCGCGCCGATGATGCGCATCCACACCGTCGCCGCCGGAGGCGGCTCGATCCTGCACTATGAAGCGGGCCGCTTCCGCGTCGGCCCGGATTCCGCCGGCGCCAACCCCGGCCCCGCCGCCTACCGGCGCGGCGGTCCGCTTGCCGTTACCGACTCCAACGTCATGCTCGGCAAATTGCAGCCCGATTTCTTTCCGGCGATCTTTGGCGCGGGCCAGGACCAGCCGCTCGATGTCGGCACGGTTGGCGAAAAATTCGCCGCACTTGCCGCCGAAATCGGCGACGGCCGGACGCCTGAGGCGGTGGCCGAAGGTTTCGTCACCATCGCCGTCGAGAACATGGCCAACGCCATCAAGAAGATCTCGGTGCAGCGCGGCTACGACGTCACCGAGTATCTCCTCAACTGCTTCGGCGGCGCCGGTGGTCAGCATGCTTGCCTGGTTGCCGATGCGCTCGGCATGGAAGCCGTGCTCATCCACCCCTTTTCGGGGCTGCTTTCCGCTTATGGCATCGGCCTCTCGTCGGTCTTCGCCTCGCGCCAGCAGGCGCTGCTGGAGCCGCTCGCGGACGCATCCAGGCCGGCGATCGAAAATCTCATGGCCGCCCTGCGCGGGGTTGTGGTCGCCGAACTTGTGTCTCAGGGCATCGCCGAGGGCGGGATTACCGCCAGGCCGATCCTCCAGATCCGCTACGACGGCACCGACACGGCTCTGCCGGTGAATTTCGAGCACGGCTCGATCCTGCGGGCGAAGGACGATTTCGAGGCCGCGCACAAGGCGCAGTTCGGGTTCGTCTATGAAAACAAGCCGATGATTATCGAGGCTGTGGGGGTGGAGGGCAGCGATGCCGGCGGCGCGGGCCGCGCGGAAATCGAAGCGGAGTTGCAGGATCTTGCCGTTGTTCCTTCCGAGAAGCGGAAAATATTCGCCGAAGGCGAATGGCGCGACGCCGGCGTCTTTCGTCGAGAAGCCCTTAGGCAGGGCAACAAGGTTGCCGGCCCAGCGCTGATTATCGAACCCAACCAGACCGTTGTTGTTGAACCGGGCTGGCAGGCCGAGATCACCGCAAAGGACCATATTCTCCTGCGCCGAACGAGCAAGAAACGACGACAGGCCGCACTCGGCACCGAGGCCGATCCGGTGATGCTGGAGGTCTTCAACAACCTCTTCATGTCGATCGCCGAGCAGATGGGCGTGACGCTGCAGAACACCGCCTATTCGGTCAACATCAAGGAACGGCTCGATTTTTCCTGCGCCGTGTTCGACCGCCATGGCGCACTGGTCGCCAATGCGCCGCACATGCCGGTGCATCTCGGCTCCATGGACCGCTCGGTCGAAACCGTCATCCGCCTGAATTCGGGCGACATCCATCCCGGCGACGTCTTCGCCCTCAATGCGCCCTACAATGGCGGAACGCATTTGCCCGACATCACCGTGGTGACGCCTGTCTTCGACGATGCGCGCAAGGAGATCCTGTTCTGGGCTGCTTCGCGCGGCCATCACGCCGATGTCGGCGGCACCGCGCCCGGCTCGATGACGCCGCTTGCGACGACGGTCGATGAGGAAGGCGTGCTGTTCGACAATTTCCGCATCGTCGACCGCGGCCGCTTCCGCGAGACGGAGTTGGAGACGCTGCTGACCGACCACCCGTACCCCGCGCGCAATCCGGCCCAGAACATCGCCGACCTGAAGGCACAGATCGCCGCCAACGAAAAAGGCGTGGCGGAGTTGCGCAAGATGGTCGCGCATTTCGGGCTCGACGTCGTCGAGGCCTATATGGGCCATGTCCAGGACAATGCCGCCGAGAGCGTGCGCCGCGTGATCGAGCGGCTCCCCGACAGCGCGGCGTACGAATACCCCACCGACACCGGCCAGG